>CAJWXO010000065.1 GCA_913049755.1 uncultured Cryomorphaceae bacterium | reverse complement strand
CTGATATAATGCTCTTAAGCTTGACTGAAAATGAAGTAATATCAAATGAATCTTTAAGAAGAAAAGCAACAGACTATCTCGTAGCTAATGGGCTTTATGAGATTATGAATAATTCGCTCACCAGCTCAGAGCTCTACTCGAATCACCCAAGCATTGACTCTGAAAATAATGTGAGAATCCTTAATCCATTAAGTCAAGAGTTAGAAATCATGCGTCCCACCCTGTTGATGGGCGGATTAAATGCAATCAGTTACAATTCAAAAAGACAACAATCCAATATCTCGATTTTTGAATTTGGACGAGTTTATTCTAATTCTAAAGAAAATAATTATTCTGAACAAAATCATTTAGGAATTTGGCTAAGCGGACAATTGCCAAGACCGCACTGGAACAGAGAAAAAACTAAAGTTGATTTCTTTAGTTTAAAGGGTCTTAGTATGGGCTTACTTGCAAGCTTAGGTATTGATAAAATAAATGAAACAGATCAAAAACCTATCGTTGGCAAGTGGTCTGGCGGCATAAGGTTAGAAAGAAGTCAAAAGGTACTAGCAACAATCTCTTGGGTAGATGAATGGGCTTTAAAAAAATCAGATGTTAATGAACCAGTTTTAGCAGCAATTTTTCATTGGGATGACATTTGTCAAGTTGCTAAACTCTCCAAAGCTAAATATCGAGAAACTCCAAAGTTTCCTAAAGTGACAAGAGATTTAGCGATAATTGTAAAGTCTGAGATTAAATACGCAGCTATCAAACTTGCAATTCAAAAATCTAAGGAAAAATCGCTAGTTGACTTTGAACTTTTTGACGTTTTCAAAGGAAAAAAAATAGGAGAAGACTCGATTTCCTTTGGTGTCCGATTAGTTTTTCAAGATCTAAACAGAACCCTTAAAGATTCTCAAATTGAAAAATCAGTTTCTAGAATCATTGATTTGTTAAAGTCTGATGTTGGTGCAGAGATTAGATCCTGATAATAATTGTTATTTCTCAAGTATATCTCCCAACGCATTATCATACAAATCCCTAAAATCTTTTACATTTCCCCAATCCTGGTCATCAATACGTATGGTTCCCTTTGTCACATGCCCTACAAGATGAAATTCAACATCTTTCGTCATCATGAGATCAATTAATTCATCTTCTTTAGATGGCGAAACAGTAATTATTATTCGACTTTGACTTTCGCCAAAAAGATAGGCATCATTTCTGATAGATGAATCAGTAGTTATATCAAACCCCAAATTAGAAAGCATGGCACTCTCCATTAGTGTAACAAAGATCCCACCCTCTGAAATATCGTGAGCACTTGATAAAATCTCTTTTTTTATCAGATTTTTAACTTTTTTCTGAACTAAAAATTCTTGTTCTAAATCAAAAACAGGTGACGGAGATTCGTCAACACCATGAATGTTGACAAGATATTGACTTGAAGCAATATCTTCACATGTTGGACCTATTTGATAAATCAAATCTCCTTTAGTTTTGTATTGAATCGTTGTAACATTATCGAGGTTCTTTACCAAACCAATCATGGCAATTGTAGGTGTTGGAAAAATTGGTTCAATTGTATCGCCTAATTGAGTTTGATTATAAAAACTGACATTTCCTCCAGTAACAGGGGTTGAAAAACGCTCGCAAGCCTTTGACATTCCTTTTATCGCCCCAATAAACTGCCAATAGACTTCTGGATTATATGGGTTTCCGAAATTTAAACAATTCGTTATCGCCATAGGCTCACCACCTGAGCAGATAATATTTCTTGCATTCTCTGCGACAGCAATCATTGTTCCCACTTCAGGATCAGCGTGAACATATCGACTATTACAATCTACAGTCATGGCTATTGCTCTCTTAGAACCTTTTATATTCACTATTGCCGCATCACTGGGCTCATTAGTAGAGCGATTTTTTGTTCCAACCATGGAATCATATTGCTCATAAATATATTTTTTTGAGGATATGTTAGGCAATGCTATTATTATTTTTGCGACGTTAAATAAATCTTCTGGTTCAGGAATTTTTTTTATATCAAATTTCTTAAACTCTTTAAAGTATTGGGGTTCTTTACTTTCACGATCATAGACGGGAGCACCTCCCCCAAGTACAAGAGATTCAGCAGGGATTTCGGCAATTTTTTCATCATTCCAAAAATATCGTAATAACGGCCCTTCTGTTACAATACCGATCTGCTCGCAATGGATGTCCCACTTATCAAAAATCGCTTGAACATCATTTTCACGACCTTTGTCTACTACAATTAGCATCCTTTCCTGTGATTCTGAAAGAAGAATCTCCCATGGCTCCATTCCCTCTTGACGAGTTGGAACTTTGTCAAGCCAAATATCCATACCGACTTTTCCACCAGCACTCATCTCACTAGTCGAGCAAGTTATTCCCGCAGCTCCCATGTCTTGCATCCCCTTTACAGCTTCAATTTTTGCTAATTCCATCGATGCCTCCAACAAAAGCTTCTCCTGAAAAGGATCTCCAACTTGAACTGAAGGAATATCATTTACGCTATCTTCAGTTAGATCCTTTGAAGCGAAAGCTGCCCCATGAACACCATCTCTTCCTGTTGAACTTCCGACAATATATACTGCATTACCAACACCCTCAGCCTTAGCTGAAATTTGACCACCGACCTTAACTATTCCCGCAGAGAAAGCATTAACTAATGGGTTCTGCTCATAGCATTTATCAAAATAAACTTCACCCCCGACCGTAGGAATGCCAAAAGAATTACCATAAGTACTGATGCCTTTTACCACTCCATTAACGAGCCACTTGGTACGAACCGAAGTAGGGTCGCCAAAACGAAGACTGTTTAATTGAGCAATAGGCCGAGCTCCCATTGTGAATATATCACGATTTATACCACCGACTCCAGTTGCAGCACCCTGAAAAGGCTCTAATGCTGAAGGGTGATTATGTGATTCGATTTTAAAGCAACACGCTAGCCCCTCTCCAATATCAACTAATCCGGCATTTTCTTCACCGGCTTTTGCAAGCATTTGAGGGCCATCTTTAGGTAATTTTTTTAACCATTGTATAGAGTTCTTGTATGAACAATGTTCGGACCACATAACAGAATAAATATTCAACTCTGTAAAATTTGGAGCCCTACCCAACACATCGCAAATTTCATTATATTCTTCAGGCAGTAGACCTAATTCCTGAGCAGTTTCGAGAGTTGTAGAGGATGCTAAATTCATGTGTTGTGTAGTTTCACCCAAAGGTACAACTAGGCATAACTACCTTAGAGCTATGAATTCATTATTAAAGATATTTTTTTCAATACTGGTTATGAGTTTTATTGGATGCTCCTCAACATCCACAAAATTTCAATTCATTGGCTCTGACTTGTTTAATAACCCCAATCAAAAAGTAAAAATATTAGATGAAGTAGACAGCTTGTTAAATAATAATTACACAACTCAAGGAGGTTCCTTTATTAAAAAAGTCGATAAGATTTTGACCAATGGAAACATTGCGCAATTCCATAATGATTCAATTTATTATATCTATGGAAACCTATCCATTGTCGATGGTAAAATAGATAGGATTTTAGATTCAATCCCTGCTAATTACTCGTCGAAATTAAGTATTATTGATCTCAAAGGAGCATATGTTTACCCTGGATTTATTGATGCGCATGCACATTTTCTATACCAAGGTATGGCCCTAAAATCTATAGACTTAGTAGGAACTAAATCATGGGAGAAATGCATTGAAATAGTTAAAGATTTTATGAAAAAAAATCCTAATGAAAAAGTTTATCGTGGACAAGGTTGGGATCAAAATAATTGGAAAATTAAAAAATTTCCAAATAATTCATTATTGGAAGGACTAAGTGACAAACCTATTATTCTTAGCCGTATCGATGGTCATGCCATTTTAGCTAATTCTTTAGCTCTGAAACAATCAAAAATTGACCTTGACAGTAAAATTGAAGGCGGAGAAATATTAATAGAAAATAAAAACTTAACAGGACTGCTTATTGATAATGCCCAATCACTTTTATCTATAACAAAACCTAATAATGAAGAAAAGTCAGAAGCACTATTAGCAGCTCAAGAAAAAGCATTTGAATATGGACTAACGGGGATTCACGAAGCTGGCTTACCAACAGAAGACATAATGCTTATTGCTGAACTTCAAAGAAAACAAAGACTAAAAATGCCTCTATATGTAATGGTAAGTGAAAGTCCAATTGAACTAGACTATTGGATTAAAGTAGGACCTTTAAAAACAGATTTACTTGATGTGAGAAGTTTTAAGTTTTACTCAGACGGATCCCTGGGAAGCAGAGGAGCACTGATGCGAGAATCATATTCAGATAGGGAAAATCATTTTGGGCTTGAAGTACGGAGCTTAGATTATATGAAATCTGCTGCTGAGCGAATAGCAAATAAAGGATGGCAAATGAATACTCATTCGATTGGAGACTCAGCAAATCGAAGAATGTTGAACATTTATAAACTTTTTATTGATATACTGAAAAAAAAGGATCTGAGGTGGAGGATTGAACATGCCCAGGTAGTTCATCCAGATGATAGATTAACTTTTGGACTAGGAATAATACCTTCTGTTCAACCCTCTCACGCTACAAGTGATATGAGTTGGGCAATGGATCGTATCGGCCAAGAAAGGTTATCATATGCATATGCCTATTCCTCATTGAGAAAATCAAGTGGCGGAATTCTCCCTCTCGGCACAGATTTCCCTGTAGAATCAATGAACCCGCTACATACTATGTATTCTGCAATTTCAAGAAAATCATTAAATAAGAGCTCAGAAAAAAGTTTTCAAATTCAAGAAGCTTTAACTAGAGAGCAGGCATTAATTGGAATGACAAGAGATGCTGCATATGCTTCTTTCCAAGAAAAAGAAGTTGGTCAAATCAAATTAGGAATGTGGGCAAATTTTAGCATCTTTACATCTGATATCATAAGGTGTCCTGAAGACAGTATACCAAAATTAAAAGTATCGGAAACATGGATACATGGTGAACAGGTTTATGTTAATCATGTAAAATAACTAAATGAATTATAACTCTAACTATGGCTAACCAGGAACCTAAAAGATTATTTGATTTTGCTTATTATGCTTTAAAAAACCATCCTCGAAAGGATGCGCTAAACACTAAATCAAAAGGCATTTGGCAATCTTTATCAACAGAAGAATACTTAAATAAAGCAGAGAAACTAGCGAGAGGATTAATAGATTTAGGTGTCAAACCGGGTGATAAAATCGCAATTATATCAACCAACAACAGAATGGAATGGAACGTTTGCGATCAGGCAATTTTAAGTGTTGGAGCAATTGATGTCCCCGTCTATCCAACAATAACATCAGAAGATTATAATTTTATATTTAATGATGCAGAAGTAAAATATTGCTTCTTGAGCGATCAGGGGTTATTTGATAAAGTAAACGCAATAAAGGATCAAGTGCCAAGTTTAAAAAACATCTTTTCATTTGAACCAATTAATAATTGTGACTCATGGGATGTCGTTTTTTCTAAAGGAGATGAAAAACATCAATCAGAGTTAACAGAGCGTATGGCTTCTGTTAAACCTGAAGAATTAGCTACTTTAATATACACTTCAGGAACAACTGGCACACCTAAAGGAGTAATGCTTAGCCATAACAACATAACTCAAAATGCTATTGCTGCTGCGGAAAGGCTTCCTGTAGATCCCTCAGCAAAAGGATTGAGCTTTTTACCCCTTTGTCATAGCTATGAAAGAGTACTTGTTTATGTTTATATGAAAACTGGAGTAGGCACTTATTACGCTGAAAGCTTAGAAACTATTGGAGATAATTTACGCGAAATTCATCCGGAGGTTTTCTCTGCTGTACCTAGATTATTAGAAAAGGTATTTGATCGCATTATGGATAAAGGGAAAAATCTATCTGGAGTAAAACGTTTATTATTTTTCTGGGCGGTTGGACTTGCTGAACAATATGAGCACGAAGGAAAGTCATCACTTTATAAGTTTCAGCTAAAAATGGCTAGAAAAATTATCTTCTCAAAGTGGAAGGAAGCTCTGGGAGGAAAAGTATTAGCTATAGCATCAGGTGCAGCAGCTCTGAACCCCAAATTAGCAAGAATATTTGCTGGAGCAGGTGTAAACATTCAAGAAGGCTATGGTTTAACAGAGACCTCTCCAGTATTAACAGTTAATTTACCAACGGGCAAAGGGCATGTTTTGGGAACAGTTGGACCGCCTTTGAATGGAGTTGAGATAAAATTAGATTCAGATGGAGAAATCCTTGCAAAAGGACCGAATATAATGATGGGTTACTATGGCCGTCCTGATTTAACAGCTGAAGTAATGACAGAAGACGGGTGGTTTAGAACTGGAGATATTGGAAAAATACTAGCAGGAGGATATCTCAAAATTACAGATAGAAAAAAAGAAATATTTAAAACTTCGGGAGGTAAGTATATCGCACCACAGAATATGGAAAATGTTTTTAAGG
>CAJWXO010000064.1 GCA_913049755.1 uncultured Cryomorphaceae bacterium | reverse complement strand
TCCGTATGCTGTGCTACTGCTTCCAACTCTGCAGACCAGGCAAGCAATGTACCGGCGATAACAACAAAAACTCCTAGAACTTTCCATTCTGCCTTTAGAAAAGCTAATGCTCCTCTAGAAATGTGACCGGCAAGTTCTATCATATTAGCGTCCCCTTGATCCTGTTTACTAACCCAGATTGCCTTAAATATCATAATTACAAGACCAACTATCCCTAATAGAGGGATGATTATTTCGATTGACTGATTATTCATTTTTATTATATTGATTATTACGTTTATTGCGAGCTAGGACTATTAATTGTGACATTTAATCTTCACACTTATTATTTGCGTTGATACAAGACCTCTCTTATCGATTTGATTAATTGTTCTTTGTTGGGAAGAAAAGCTTCCATTAATGTTGGGGCATAAGCTGCGGGTGTATCTGCTGTAGTCAATCGAATAATTGGCGCATCTAAAAAATCAAATGCTCGTTTTTGAACCATATAAGTGAGTTCTGTAGATATACTGCCCAATGGCCAAGCTTCCTCTAGACAAATTAAGCGATTAGTTTTTTTAACAGATTTTATCACAGTGTCATAGTCAATGGGCCTTACTGTTCTTAGATCTATTACTTCTACCTCAATGCCTTCACTCGCCATTTCTTGAGCTGCTTCGAGGGCAATTTTAATAATTTTACCAAAACTTACTATCGTAACATGATCACCGCTTCGTTTTATATCAGCAACACCTATTGGAAGAGTGTAATCTTCTTCTGGTACAAGACCTTTGTCTCCATACATCTGCTCTGATTCCATAAAAAGCACGGGATCATCGTCTAGAATAGAAGATTTCAATAAACCCTTGGCGTCATACACATTTGACGGAACAACTACCTTCAAGCCCGGACAGTTAGCATACCAACTTTCGAAAGCCTGACTATGAGTTGCCCCAAGCTGACCAGCAGAAGCTGTTGGCCCGCGGAATACGATGGGAACGCTTAGTTGACCTCCAGACATTTGTCTCATTTTGGCAGCATTGCTAATAATCTGATCTATGGCGACCATTGAAAAATTAAAAGTCATGAATTCAACAATCGGTCGAAGGCCATTCATAGCTGCACCAACAGCTATGCCAGCGAAGCCAAGTTCAGATATGGGGGTATCAATTACTCTTTTTGCACTGAATTCATCCAACATTCCTTTGGAGGCTTTATAAGCACCATTGTATTCTGCGACCTCTTCTCCCATTAGGATAATGTCCTCATCCTTACGCATTTCCTCACTCATAGCCTCAGCTATCGCCTCACGAAATTGAATTTCACGCATATGTTTTGTTCTTTACGGATGGCAAAAATAAGGACTTCAGGCGTATTTTTGTATTGCTTAGTTTAATTTATCATTCAAGATTCACGAGTTATCATGAAAATATTAGTTTGTATTAGCCATGTCCCTGACACAACATCCAAGATTGGTTTTGTTTCTGATGGCAGTTCACTGGATAAAAATGGAGTTCAATTTGTCATTAACCCTTATGACGAATTCGGTTTAACAAAAGGTTTACATCTTAAAGAAAAACATGGAGGGACTGTCTCAGTTGTCACTCTTGGAGATGACGGTGTAGAGCCAACATTACGAAAAGCGTTAGCAATTGGAGCAGATGAAGCCCATCGGTTGAATGGGGTTCCGCATGATGGGGCTCAAACATCAGAAGAGATTGCAGTATTTATTAGAAAAAATGAGTTTGATGTAATCATTTGTGGACAAGAGTCTATTGACTATAATGGGGGAATAGTGCCTGGATCTTTGGCGGCAAAATTGAATTTACCATTTATAAATGCATGTATTGGGCTGGACATAGATGGGGACAGTGTTAAAACGATAAGAGAAATAGATGGCGGAAAAGAGACCGCTAAAACAACACTTCCTATTGTAATTGCCGGGAAAAAGGGTCTTGTTGAAGAGCATGAGTTACGCATACCAAACATGAGAGGGATAATGACTGCAAGGAGCAAGCCATTGAGCGTTCATGAATTAATTGGATCGAAGGCATTGGCTCAATCCGTTTCTTTTTCGAAACCACCAGAAAAAAAAGCAGTAAAAATGATTTCCCCGGACAATTTAGGAGAACTAGTCCGCCTATTAAATGAAGAATCTAAAGTTATATAATTATGGTAATTATCTATGCAGAAACATGGAATAATGAATTTAAAAAAACCACATTTGAAGCGATTTCTTATGGTTCAAAATGTGCGCAAGAAATGGGGATTCCATCCATTGCTGTAGTTTTTGGAAATTCCGATGATTCATTTGAAGAATTAGGAAAATACGGAGTTGACAAAGTAATTCATATTCAAGAAATTCATGAATTTGAACCCTATTCTATAGCTCTGGCATTATCTAGCTTAATGAAAGAGTTAAACGGCAAGCTTCTGGTATTAAATGGAACAGCCAATGGGAAATCATTAATTGGAATTCTATCATCCTTAATTAATGCTGCTGCCATCTCAAACGTGACCTCTTTTCCGACAAATTATCAACCTTTAACGGTTCTTAGAAGCGCATTTTCATCAAAAGGAATCGAACAGGCTGCGAGTAATTCAGATTGCACAATTCTGAGTATTGTCCCAAATGCTCTAGGGATAAACAGTGATAATGATTCTAGTCCATCTGTTGTTTCAAAGAAAATTGATCCTAATGGTAAAACCTCTATTTTACAATCCGAAAAAGAATCCGGGGAGATCCCTTTACCTGAGGCAGAGAGAGTAGTTTCCGCTGGTCGTGGGCTAAAAGGGCCTGAGAATTGGAATATCATTACGGATCTTGCAAAAGTTCTTAATGCCGGAACAGCATGCTCAAAACCGGTAAGTGACATCGGATGGCGACCTCATAGTGAACACGTCGGACAGACTGGAATTCAAATCAATCCTGAACTATATATTGCAATTGGTATTTCTGGGGCCATACAACACCTGGCAGGCGTGAGTCGATCAAAAACAATTGTTGTAATTAACAGCGATCCAGAAGCACCATTTTTTAAAGCTGCAGATTATGGTATAGTTGGTGATGCTTTCGATGTAGTTCCAAGGTTAACTGAAACATTAAAGAGCTTTAAAAAATAATGGACGATAAGATTCGCGTCGAAGTGAAGGGCTTAACATATAGTGAGCGCCCTTCAGGTGCATACGCGTTATTACTGGAGTCAGTAAATGAAAAAATTAAAATACCTATTGTAATTGGAGCATTTGAAGCTCAAAGTATAGCTATTGCTTTAGACAAGATCACTAAGCCTCCCAGGCCAATGACACATGACCTATTTCAATCCGTAATTGACAAGCATGAGATAAACTTAAAAGAAGTACTTATCAAAGATCTTCAAGATGGTGTTTTTTATGCTGAACTAGTTTTTAAAAGTGTAAATATGGAGCATCAAATAGATTCTCGACCTTCAGATGCTATAGCATTGGCATTGAGATCAGAATGCCCAATTTATACTACTAAAGAGGTTCTAATAAAAGCTGGGATGGCCTCGTCTGTGGAAAACCAGAGATATTCTTCATCTCAAAACCTTGTTATTCCTGATCAGGAAAAATCGGAAGATTTAAATTCTATTTCAAAGAAAAAATTAGAGGAATTATTAAACAAGGCTATTCTGTCAGAAGATTACGAACTTGCTGCTCGAATCCGGGACATATTAAATAATAAATAGAATGGAAATCTTAAGGCCAATTTTAAGCTTGATCCTTTTACTTGGAGTATTATGGTTGGCTAGCTCTAATAGGAAAGCGATTTCTTGGCCCCTTGTTATCAAAGGGCTTCTTATTCAATTTGGATTAGCTTTTTTAATACTTGAACTAGATTGGATCTCTAATGGCTTTGACTCTATTGGGAAAGGTTTTGTTTCTTTACTTGGCTTTGCCCGCGAGGGTAGTTTATTCTTATTTGGCGATCTCGTTGGAAATATAGATAGTTTCGGCTACATCTTCGCATTTCAAGTTTTACCTACAATCATATTTTTTAGTGCAATAACAAGTCTCTTATTCCATTTTGGAATACTTCAGAGAGTTGTGTTTGTATTCGCATGGTTCATGAAACGCACATTAAAGCTTTCAGGTGCTGAGAGTCTATCTGCTGCGGCTAATGTATTTGTCGGCCAAACGGAAGCTCCTCTGCTTGTTAAGCCCTATATCGAGAAAATGACCCGTTCAGAATTGCTTTGTCTTATGTCTGGCGGAATGTCAACAATTGCCGGAGCAGTTTTAGCCGCATACATAAACTACTTAGGAGGAGATGACCCCGAAAGACAAGTTTTCTTTGCGCGTCATTTGCTTGCAGCGTCGGTCATGAGCGCTCCCGCTGCAATTGTAGCTGCGAAAATACTGATGCCAGAAACAGAAAAATTCGTTGATTCAGCAGAAGTTAAAATTGAAAAACAAGGCAATTGGCTAGAAGCCATTGCACATGGGACCGCAGATGGCTTAAAAATGGCAGTGAATGTCGGAGTAATGCTTTTAGTTTTTACTGCAATAATTGCACTTATAAATGCACTACTCAGTGGAGCGATTGGCGGCTGGACTGGTTTAAATGAATTTCTTGAATCCGCAACATCCGGGCGTTATACCGAATTCAATCTCCAATCAATTTTTGGTCTTGCATTAGCCCCATTAACCTGGCTCATGGGAGTTCCGTGGGCGGATGCAGCAGCAGTTGGGCAATTACTTGGAGAGAAAACTGTTTTAAATGAATTTTACGCATATGTCTCGATGGAAGGCCTTATGAATAATGGCCAACTAAGTTCAGAAAAAGCACAAATATTGTCAACATATATTTTATGTGGATTTGCGAATTTTGCATCAATAGGAATACAAATTGGAGGCATTGGAGCACTTGCCCCAAATAGAAGAAAAGATCTAAGCCAACTAGGAATTAGAGCTCTTTTAGCAGGGACTGCAGCGTCGCTATTTACTGCTATTTTGGTTGGAATACTCTATTAAATTTTATGAAAGAATATCATCAATTAATTCAACACGTTCTTGACGAAGGAGTCGAGAAAAAAGACCGAACAGGAACTGGCACATTTTCAGTTTTTGGATATCAAATGCGATTTAACCTTGCTGAGGGATTCCCATTAGTGACCACAAAAAAACTGCACTTAAAAAGTATACTACATGAATTAATTTGGTTCTTAAAGGGAGATACTAACATAAAATATCTTTGTCAAAATGGCGTGAGGATCTGGGACGACTGGCCTTTTGCGAAATTTAAAGCCTCCAAGGAATACAACGAGGAGGATATCCGTCAATTCGCAAAAAGAATATCCGAAGATTCAGAATTTAGTAAAAAATGGGGAGAACTAGGCCCCGTTTATGGCCACCAATGGAGAAGTTGGCCAGGCCCTGAAGGGCCTATAGATCAGATAAAAAATGTATTGCAAGAACTGCGCAATAACCCTGATTCACGGCGACATATCGTCTCGGCATGGAATCCAGGATATATTGGTCAAATGGCACTCCCTCCTTGCCATGCTTTTTTCCAATTTTATATAGCAAATGGGAAATTAAGTTGTCAACTATATCAACGTAGTGCAGATATTTTTCTTGGCGTGCCTTTTAATATTGCATCCTACGCACTTTTAATACATTTAATTGCTCATGATCTTAAACTCGAAGTAGGAGACTTCGTTCATACCCTCGGAGATGCCCATATCTACTCAAACCATATCGATCAAGTAAAGCTTCAAATATCAAGAGAAATAAAGTCTTTGCCAAGAATCATTATTAATCCCAAGGTCACCGATATGTTTGACTTAAATTTTGCGGATATTACATTAGTAGATTATTTTCCACACGCACATATTCCAGGAGCTGTAGCTATCTAATACGATGTTGACATTAATAGCAGCACACGACAAAAATCAACTAATAGGTGGATCAAATGCATTACTTTGGCATTTACCAAAAGATTTAATCCGATTTAAAAAATTGACATCTGGACATCCTATAATAATGGGCAGAAAAACTTTTGAGTCAATAGGCAAACCTTTACCCAATAGGACAAATATTGTAATTACGCGAAATAGTGAATGGGACGCTCCAGGAATTCTAGCCGTTCATAGCATAGTTGAAGCCATTAAAATGGCAAGTAAACTAGATGAGGTTTCATTTCTTATAGGCGGTGCAGAGATCTATAAGCAAGGAATTTCATATTGTGACAAATTAGAGATAACAGAAGTAGACCATTTTTACGAGGGAGACGCTTGGCTTTGTGATTATAAAAAAGATTTCATAGAATTTAATCGAGAAAGTCATGAAACAGACAATAAACACCCTATTAGTTTCGCGTTTGTTCAATACAAGCGTAAAAAGGAATTAAGACCTATAAAATAGTTAATCTACGCAGCCTTAAGGTTGTTCGGTTTTGATAATTTTTCTTCTACTAAAGCAACATCAACAACAACTTTTTCAGGTAAATTATACATAGCATCGGTCAATATTGCTTCACAAATTGAACGCAAACCTCTTGCCCCTAATTTGTACTCTAATGCCTTATCTGCAATTTTCTCCAGCGCGTCGGGCGTTACCTCTAAAACGATATCATCCATTGCGAACAATTGGGTGTACTGCTTAATTAATGCATTATTTGGCTCTGTAAGTATTCGCAATAAAGCTTCACGTGACAGAGGTTCAAGAAATGTTAAAACTGGCATTCTACCAATAAGTTCTGGTATTAAACCGAAAGCTTTTAAATCTTGCGGTGCAATCGCAGATAAGAAATTTTGTGGATCTATG
>CAJWXO010000063.1 GCA_913049755.1 uncultured Cryomorphaceae bacterium | reverse complement strand
AAAGATGTAAATCCATAATTTGATAATGTTGCTCCAGGGACAGAATCCCACTTCCCAAAAGTGAATTCCATCATATTGTTGAACCTGGTCTGAAAAAGTGCCACATCAAGATATCCTCTAATTTTAGAATTGAAATTAAATAATTGTTTATATCCAAGCTCACTCGTCCATCCGCTCTCTGGATTTACGTTGGGATTTGGAAACACCTTTAATTCCCCTGCCGAAGAAGAAGAATACATCTCTGCAACAGTTGGAAATCTGTATCCTTGAGCAAAGGAACTTCTTAGATGCGCCCCCTCAGACATTTTATAATGACCCCCGAGCCTTAGAACAGGTTTACTTGATTCTATCTTATCAACACTATACCTTTCCCATCTTGAACCTAACGTAAAATCTAACTTATCAAAGTGACCATTTATCTGGACGAATAAAGCTTGGTTATTAGTTAAGTGATCACCCGAAAACAATGGGCTCTGCATCGAACTTGATGTAAATAAAGCACCAGCCGTATATGTCCAACGTTCATTTGAAAATAATTGAGCCAAGTATTCCAGATGACCTGCATTGGAGGAATTACTATAATTATTTGTATCCAATCCGGAAATATTTTGATACCCTAACCATCTCGTCCTTACTGTCTGTAATAAACGACCATTTCTAATTTTTAAATAACCATTAATCGACCCCAAGTTGCTTTGGGTAATTGTTGCTGAAGAATCTAAAGGAGTGTAACCATATCGGTAATCCTCCCAAATCAATGATGAACTTCTATCTGAAGACCAGACATTAGCATTTAAACCAATCTCTAGATTATTCGATGGCTTATATCTATACTTCCCATGGACCCTGACAGACTTATCTCCGGCTAAGTATTGAAATCCCTGGTCATTAAATGCTTGACCATGAATAACCCATCCGTGTTTACTGTTCTTGCCTTTACTATCTGAGTAGGCAAACCGAATAGCGCCTTGAGCTCTTCTTTGGTCTGTCCAATTCAGACTATTAATTTTTGCTCGGTCATATATTTCTGTCATAGTGCTTACACGTAATCTCATTTTTTGTGTTGGCTCCCATGTTCTCAGGTGTATAACTCCGTTAAGAGCAGAGCTTCCATAAAGAGAAGAAGCGGCTCCTTTGACAATTTCAATTTGCTCAATAGCCTCCATTGGCATAGCATTCCAAATAGCTCCTCCAGCATCAGGGCTAAGCAAAGGCAGGTCATCTATTAGAACTAAAACTCTGGATCCCGCACCCAAGCTCCATCCACTTCCAGAACGAATGTTAGCTTGGCCATCTTGAATGGTTACTCCAGGAGACATTTGAATTACCTGCTCGATTTTAGAATTAGTTTTTGAGGTTAGTAATCTTTGTGGCAATACATCAACTGATACCGTTGTATTTTCGATACGTTGTTCTGTCCTGTTTGCCGAAACAACCAATGTCTCTAGATTGATTGTTGAGTCAGGTTGACTTAAGATGGTGACTAATGAAAAAAACATGCTAGTTAGCATAACAACAGATATTTAATTTATGGTAAATTATGAAAACGATTTTAGTTACAGGCTCAAGTTCAGGAATAGGGCAATCAACTTCTATGAAATTTGCGAAAGCAGGATGGAATGTTATCTCTTGGGGACGACGATTTGAAAAGATGGAAGCCTGGAAAAACAACCTCCGTTTAACGGATCAAAAAAGGGTTTTTCTTCAATGTGTGGACGTCATGTCAGCAAACCAAGTTAAACAAGCAATTCAAGTGCTTCCCGAAACCTTTAAAGTCATCGATTTACTTGTCAATAATGCCGGATTAGCACTTGGCAAAAGTCCTATTCACAAAGGTTTAATAAAGGACTGGGAACAGATGATAGACACGAATTTAAAAGGCCTTCTTTATGTTACAAAAGCCATAAGTTTAAAAATGGTTAATAGAAAAAGCGGACAAATTATAAATATTGGAAGTATTGCAGGTAAGGAATCATATCCTGATGGTAATGTTTACAATGCAACAAAATTTGGAGTTGATGGTCTAACTCGCGCAATGCGACAAGATTTATCACAGCATCGTATCAGGGTATCCCAAATAAGTCCTGGAATGGTAGAAACTGAATTCTCTGAAATTCGATTTCATGGGGATAAAGAGAAGGCTGAAAAAGTATATAAAAACATGAGCCCACTAAAAGCACATGACATAGCTGATTTAATATATTATGTGGCAAACACCCCATTACACGTTAATGTTGCTGATGTGTTAATACTTCCGAGTCAGCAGGCGTCTGCAACAATTATTACAAGAGATTAATCTAATGATGTGATCTCTTATATAAACAAAATCAAGTAGGCTTATAATTAATAGCAGAGTCTAAATCATCAAAAATTAGACGTTCCGGAACTGCTGATGGAATAATACTCAAATCTCTAAATTTGTCTCCAGGTTGGGAATTTAAACCTATTAAGCGGACCTCTACAGAAGATTCATTAAGACTTAAGAAAATGTCCTCCATGGCAAAAAGGCCTGATTGATCTATATAAGGCACTCTCGTTAAGTCCATACAAAGAGTCTTTGCAGAGCTTGGAAGCTTTCTAGAAAGCTCTACTAATTCGTTTGTTGCTCCAAAAAAGATAGGTCCATCTAATGTTTTAACAAATAGACTATCATCTGAATTCGATGATCCAACAAGGCCTTTCAATTTGATTTTATCCAACACTGTCTCAGCCATTTTTGCCATGAAAAAAAGAGATGATAATACTAGGCCTATTCCTACAGCAAAAATTAGATCCCAAAATACCGTCAATAATAGAACTAAGATCATCACGATCGCATCGGTTCTAGGAATGTACCTAAGAGAACGTAGGCCTTTAAAATCCATTACGCTGATACCTACAGTAAATAAAATTCCAGCGAGAACCGCCATCGGAATCTGCTCCGCAAAAGGACCTATAAAAAGAACAACTAAGAGTAAAAATATTGCAGCTATTGCACCTGATATTTTAGTTTTTCCACCGGATTGAATATTCACAACAGTACGAATTGTTGCACCAGCCCCGGGTATTCCACCAAAAATTGCTGCGATACTATTCCCAATTCCTTGACCAATTAATTCTTTATTTGGCTTGTGACGTGTTTTTGTCATGTTATCTGCTACAACCGAAGTTAACAGTGAATCAATTGCACCCAAAATAGCCAACATAAATGCTGTGCCAATAAAAGGCAAAATCAATAATAATTTCAAGTCAGTGAAAATAGACCATTGGGGAACAGGGAACCCACGGGGTATATCACTTATTGAACGATACTCCCAACCTGAAAAGTACGCTAGGCTTGTAACTAATATTAATGCAACTAAAGTACTTGGTATTTTTTTTGTTATTCTTTTAAATGAATAAATAATTAGAATAGTAAGAACTGCCAAGATTAAATTGAGAGCATTGATATTGTCAAATGCCCGAGTAATGTATTTTAAGCTACCAATAACTCCAGAGGTATCACCTTGCATAAGAGTCTTCGCTTCGAGATGAATCTCATCATCGCTAATTTCTGATGCTCGAGAAACCGTTTCTCGAAAATCCTCTAAAACTAAAATTTCGCCGCCCATTTCATCTAATAATATTTTCTCAAGAATCACTTCCTCTGCTTGAGGCTTAAATGAGTCAATTAAAGACAAATCATTTTTTGGAACATATCCTAACAACGGAAATATTTGAGTAATTAAGATTATCACTCCTATGCCAGTCATAAATCCTGAAACAACAGGGTATGGGATATATTTAACGTATAACCCAAGCTTAAAAATTCCCATCAAAACTTGAATAAGACCTGCCAGAAGAAATACCGCCAAAATAACTGGAAGTGCCTTCTCTAGATGTCCCTCCATGGAGGCTATGATGGTAGCTATAACCCCCATGCTGACTGCTGTCATTGGCGCCGTGGGTCCACTTATCTGTGTTGGAGTTCCTCCAAACCATGCCGCGAAAAATCCAATAAACAGCGCTCCATATAAGCCTGCGGTTGCACCAAGTCCCGATTGAACTCCAAAAGCAAGAGCCAAAGGAAGAGCCACAATTCCTGCGGTGAGTCCACCAAATAAATCTCCTCTAAGATTAGAAAATAAATTTTTCATTTTTTTATTCAATATTTTAATTGAAAAACGTGTACAAGTCGCAATCTATATAATAAAATTATCAAATGCGAATTTAATGCACAAGGGTTTATTCAATAAACATTTTTTGAAACAATTATTAGTTTAATAAAAGAGTACTTTTGCGCGGCCAAACAATATAAGCTGCTCATTATCATGACTCAAATAAAAAATATTGCAATTATTGCTCACGTCGACCATGGAAAAACTACTCTGGTTGATAAAATTCTTCATCATTGTCAGCTGTTCCGATCGAACCAGGATACTGGTGAATTAATCCTTGATAGCAATGATTTAGAAAGGGAGCGCGGAATAACTATACTCTCTAAAAATGTCAGTGTCACCTATAAAGATATTAAAATCAATATTATTGATACCCCTGGTCACGCAGATTTCGGAGGTGAAGTTGAGAGAGTTTTAAATATGGCAGATGGTGTTTTATTGCTTGTAGATGCTTTTGAAGGGCCAATGCCACAAACACGATTTGTTCTTCAAAAAGCTCTTCAGTTGGGGTTAAAACCAATTGTGGTTGTAAATAAAGTGGACAAACTAAATTGCGATCCTGAATCCGCACATGAGGCTGTTTTTGATTTAATGTTTTCATTAGATGCTACAGAAGAGCAACTTGATTTTCCTTGTGTATATGGCTCAGCAAAAGAAAATTGGATGAGCTCTGATTGGAAAGATAGAACTGAAACGATTGAGCCATTACTTGACATGGTTTTAGAGTATGTCCCCAAAGCGCTACCAAATCCTGGAACTCCCCAAATGCTGATAACATCTTTAGATTTCTCGTCTTATACTGGAAGAATGGCAATTGGGCGAATCCATAGAGGAGAATTAACCGAAAATATGCCTGTTTGTCTTGTAAAACGCGATGGGAAAAAAATTAAGACAAAGATTAAAGAGCTATTTGTGTTCGAAGGTCTTGGTAAAGTCCGAACAGAAAAAGTTGGCGTAGGGGAAATATGTGCTTTTAATGGAATCGAAGGATTTGAAATTGGTGATACTATTGCTGACTGGGAAACTCCTGAAGGCCTTCCTCCAATATCTATTGATGAACCTACGATGAGCATGATATTTACAATTAATGACTCTCCTTTTTTTGGCAAGGAAGGTAAGTATGTGACTTCTAGGCACTTAAGAGATCGTTTAGAAAGAGAATTAGAAAAAAATTTAGCTTTAAAAATGGAGTTAACAGATTCTGCTGATACTTTTAGAATCTACGGCAGGGGAGTGCTTCATTTGTCCGTTCTAATTGAAACTATGAGAAGAGAAGGATACGAACTTCAAATAGGGAATCCTCAAGTCATTATAAAAGAAATAGATGGTGTGAAATGCGAACCTGTTGAAGAATTGGTTATCGACTTACCCGAAACCATGAGTGGAACAGCAGTGGAAATGTCAACATTAAGAAAAGGGGAATTATTAAATATGGTGCCCAAAGGTGACCGGATGATTTTAACATTTCAAATTCCATCTCGAGGATTGATTGGCTTGCGTAATTCACTCTTGACTTCCACATCTGGTGAAGCGATCATGAATCATCGTTTTATTGAATTCCAACCATTAAAACCTAATCTTCCCAGAAGAACTAATGGATCATTAGTTTCTATGGAGCAGGGCATGTCAATAGCTTACTCCATAGATCGCCTCCAGGATAGAGGAAGATTTTTCATTGAGCCTGGAGAAAATATTTATGCAGGACAAATTTGTGGTGAGCATACTCGTGGGAGCGATTTAGACGTTAATCTGACCAAGGCCAAAAAACAAACAAATGTTAGAGCTTCTGGGACGGATGATAAGGTGAGAATAGCGCCAGCAATAAAACTGAGCTTAGAAGAAGCACTGGAGTATATTCAATCCGATGAGTTAGTTGAAATAACTCCCAAAAGTTTAAGATTAAGAAAGCGTAAGAAAAATAAAAATTGAGAATTACGATTTAACTGTATTTGTAAATTTAAATTCATCCCTATTTAATGGCATGAATATTAGTTTGTACATTCATATTAAATACCAATAGTCTTGAGCAATTTAATCAATACGCCATCTGTTCTTATCGCCTTAGCAGCAATTGTTATCGTGTCGTATCTCTTTAATTTACTTGCAAAGAGGACAAGAGTGCCAAGTGTTTTAATGCTTCTTGGAATGGGTATGATACTAAGTACCGTGGGCAACTATTTTTCTGTTCCCCAACCTAATGTTCAACCATCTCTGGAGATCCTAGGTAGTATCGGCTTAATAATGATTGTTTTAGAGGCTGCATTAGATCTTGAATTTAGCAGAGACAGAAGAAGTCTCGTAGCGAGAAGCTTAATGCTAACGCTACTCGAGATGGGATTTACCGTTTTGTTTCTTGCAGCGCTATTTCATGTAGGGATGGATGCCACATGGGAAAGTGCCCTGCTATATGCCGTCCCATTAAGTATTTTAAGTTCTGCAATTGTCATTCCTAGCATTGAATATTTCAAAAAAGATCTGAAAGAGTTCATGATATATCAGTCGACTTTCAGCGATATAATTGGGATTATGTTATTTTATTTCCTTGTCGAAGGATTTGAAAACCCAAGCGGTAGCCTAAGGGAATGGCTACTTCAGTTTGGCTGGTCTTTTGGGATTAGTGTTATCGTATCTGCAGTTTTTTCATACTTGCTAGTTCTTCTTCTTCAAAACATAAAAACACAACTTAAATTATTTCTTTTAATTTCCG
>CAJWXO010000062.1 GCA_913049755.1 uncultured Cryomorphaceae bacterium | reverse complement strand
CGAGCTTGCCTTCATCCATATACTTTTTCGCTAAAACACCTAATTCTGTTTTATTTGAAATATTCTGCCTAAAAATATCACCAGTGCTGAGATGTATAAATCCAAACTCTTCAACTAGGAACTCGCTCTGGGTACCCTTACCAGCTCCCGGAGGGCCAAAAAGAACTATGTTTTTCATGTATCTTGTTAAGAAAAAGCAAATGTACAACCCTTATTGTTTTTACCTTTATAAGACTTTATAAAAAAGACAATGGAACATAACTATGCAATTATAATGGCTGGAGGAGTTGGGAGTCGATTTTGGCCAACGAGCACATCTGAAAAGCCAAAACAATTCCTTGATATTTTAAATACGGGTGAGACCTTATTACAACAAACCTTTAGAAGAATATCTTCTGTTGTTCCTGCAGGGAATATTCTAATTGTAACCAAGTCTGATTACAAAAAAATCTGTATCGAGCAATTACCAGAAGTTCTTAAAGAGAATATCATATCTGAACCATTGAGAAGAAATACAGCGCCCTGTATAGCGCTAGCGGCTTTTAAATTGAAGAAGCGTGACCCTTTAGCTAATTTTATCATAACGCCTGCTGATCATTTAATAACTAACGAATCAGAGTTTGAAAGAATTATTAAACTTGGGTTGTCCACAACTTCTGCTAACAATATTCTGTTAACAATTGGAATTACTCCAAATAAACCTGAAACCGGATATGGATATATCCAATTTAAATCTGAAGAACACAACTTCGACAAAGAGATTAAGACAGTAAAGACTTTTACGGAAAAACCTCAACTAGAGTTAGCAAAATCATTTCTCGCTACCGGAGAATTCTTATGGAATTCTGGCATATTTATTTGGAATTCAAATGCCATATTGAGTGCCTTTGAAAAACACATGCCCGAGATGTACGGAGCTTTTGACCAGGGTTGGGACAAATTTAATGGTCCGGAAGAAATTGATTTTCTAGAAACTATTTATCCCCAATGTCCTAATGAATCTATTGACTATGGTATTTTAGAGAAAGCTGCTCAGGTTTATGTTCTTCCGGGAGAATTCGGCTGGAGTGATTTAGGATCTTGGGGAGCAGTTTATTTGCAAAGCCAGAAAGATAAAAATGCAAACGCAGGTGTGACAAATAATGTATTTACATACAGCTCATCTGGAAACATCTTTTCCCTCCCAAAAGAGATGGTAGCCGTGGTTGAAGGGCTTGAAGATTATATTGTTGTGCAATCAGATAATCGACTACTCATATGCCCAAAGAAAAGTGAGCAAGGCATTAAAAGTTTTGTTACCGATGTTAAAATGAAATTAGGTGAGGATCTAGTTTAACTCAAGGGGTAAGCTAATTTCACGAATCACTTTCTGGCTTGTGCCCTATCCATTTGTAAAGCATTTTTGGTGCAAACTGTTCTAATCCCACAAGGGTAAGCCAATAACCAACGAATAGACCAAGAAAAAGAAGCATGCTAAACCCAGTAAGAATTATCAATAACGCAATAAGAAAACCAATAAATTTAGCCATTGTAGATATCGTTTGGATTTATGCAAATATACAGTTCAAACTGACTTCTTTCTAGGCCCTACATTTGTATTCCTTGAAATGATATTTTGAATTTTAATTTTTTGACATGAAAACGCGAACTGAAAACGACTCAATGGGTCCAGTTAATGTTCCATTAGACGCCTACTGGGGAGCACAGACTGAGAGATCACGAAACAATTTTAGAATTGGAACTGAAGGTAGCATGCCTAAAGAGATTATTCATGCCTTTGCATATCTCAAAAAAGCAGCTGCGATAACAAATTCCGAACTTGGTGTACTAGCAATCAACAAATCAGATTTAATTAGTCAAGTTTGCGAAGAAATAATAGAAGGGAAATTGGATGAACAGTTTCCACTTGTCATCTGGCAAACTGGTTCTGGAACTCAGACCAATATGAACTGTAATGAAGTCATTGCTAATCGAGCACATGAAATAAATGGCGGAAAATTGACTGATACGATAAGAATATTGCATCCGAATGACGATGTCAATAAATCACAATCTTCAAATGATACTTTTCCTACTGCCATGCATATCGCCTGTTACAGTCAGGCAATCAATATAACTAGACCAGGACTTGTTCATCTGAGAAATACTCTGCACAAAAAGGCATTAGAATTTAAAGACATTGTAAAAACAGGAAGAACCCATTTTATGGACGCCACGCCCCTTACTTTGGGTCAAGAAATCAGTGGATATGTAAAACAATTAGATAATGGCATTAGGGCATTAGATAATGCCATTGTTATGGTTCAAGAATTAGCCCTCGGTGGAACAGCAGTTGGAACTGGTTTAAACACCCCAAAAGGTTATTCAGAAAAAGTTGCAATAAAAATTGCAGAACTAACGAACATGCCTTTTGTGACTGCTCCGAACAAGTTTGAAGCTCTTGCATCGCATGATGCAATGGTAGAGCTGTCAGGAGCCTTAAAACGCATAGCTGTTTCGCTTTTCAAGATAGGGAATGATATAAGAATGTTATGCTCTGGTCCAAGATCAGGAATAGGAGAAATAAGTATTCCAAGTAATGAGCCTGGATCATCCATAATGCCCGGAAAAGTGAACCCTACTCAACCAGAAGCTCTGACAATGGTTGCTGCTCAAGTAATGGGAAATGATGTAGCTGTAAATATTGGAGGTGCATCTGGTCATTTTGAGCTGAATGTTTTTAAACCCATGATTGTTTCTAATGTTCTTCAAAGCGGAAGGTTAATTGGTGATGTTAGTATGAGTTTTGCAGATAAATGTGTAGAAGGCATTAAAGCGAATCGTGAGATTATTAAAAATCATCTGGAGAACTCATTGATGCTAGTAACAGCTCTTAATACCCATATCGGATATGATAAGTCAGCTAAAATCGCGAAAACTGCGTATGAAGAAAATATCACATTACGTGATGCAGCATTAAAATTGGGATATTTAACAAAAGATGAATTTGATGCCTGGGTAAGGCCTGAAGATATGTGCTAACCTTATAAAAAAGAAAACTAGTCTTTCAATAAGTTTTCAATCAAAGAAACAGGTCTAGCTACGATACCTTTATCCCCGATAATAACAATAGGCCTCTGCATTAACTTGGGATATTCGAGTATTGCATATATTAACTCTTCATCTTGGAGTTCATTCCCAGCAAAATTTAACTTCCAATCACTTTCATTTTTCCGAATAATATCAATTGGGGAAACCTGAAGTAGCTGAATTAAGTTATCCAATTGCGAATAGCTTAGAGGGGAATTTAAATATTCTATTATTTCCAATTCAAAATTTAAATTTTTCAAATATATAATTGCCTCCCTACTTTTTGCACATCTATTATTATGGTAAATTATTGCTTTCATTTATTTAATAAATTCAATGAGTATTAATCATAACATCTCCATGGGATTGACCGTATGAACCACAAATCGTTGTCCATTTTGATAACCAAAAATACACTCCAGAGGATAAATTTTTATTCTTATAACGACCGTCCCAGAGAAATCCAGGGTCTTGAGTGGAGTAAACTCTTTGACCCCACCGATTATAAACCTCAAAAACAAAATCTGCAATACTCGATGCCCCAGATGATGATAATTTAAAAAAATCATTGTAGCCATCATTATTTGGAGTAAATACATTTGGGAAAATAATTGAATCCCCATTAGGGGAAATAGAAATATAAGTTACTACTGTGGAATCCCAATTTGAACATATGCTGTCCCATGTAACGACATCTATGGAATATTCACCTGGCGCCGGCAACTCCCAGATTACTTGTTCTCCAGTTAATGGCGAAGAAGAAAACCCATTTGGATACCAAAATATTTTGGTGGCATTTGTAGCGGAAGCTTGAGCCATAACTATAGGAACCAAAGTACATGGATTTACAGATATTTTTGAATCTATCTCCCCGAGAGGTTCCCGATATTGTATTGAATATGATACCGAATCGCTCAAATTACAGATCGTGTCCAATGCCACTATTGTCAATTTAATTGAAACATAAACTTCATTATAAAAATGAAAAATTGAGTCATTATATGAATAATATGCATCTGCTCCATCACCCCAGGAAACATAAAACAAATCTCCTTTAGTACTGTCTGATGGAATCAAAACAATAGAAGATGAGGCATCGCAAGAATCAAAATATATATCCATTCTTGCCACAGGAGGTTCCGGAACAGTTACGTATATCGATAGGTTTATCAATATATCAGTTCCACATAAAAAGTCATTTCCGTAAATAGAGATATTGTAATATCCAGGCTGAATAAATTGATGTTTTTCACCTATTGGACTTATACTCGATAAAGTTTGTCCATCTCCCCATGAAATAAAAGTAGAATCACATCTCGATACCTGTCCTAATATTTCTACAACTGAGCCACTACAAATTGTATCCACGTTTAAAGATAGATCCAAATCCACTTTTTGCATTTCAAAAGCAATCTGGACTGCAGCCATATTACAATTAGTCGAGCCATTTGTAGTTGAATATGCATTATGAGGAAATATTGGAAGATTTGAATTTCCTCCGCAACCTGCACAAATTGCTTGATGAATAACTCCATTAGGATCAAAACGAGAAGTCCCTCCGTCTACATGCTCGGAAGCATTAAGATCCCCAAAATAGCTTGCATATACGGGGTAACTATTATTTCCTATTACCAGAAAATAAAAATCACTACCATCAGTATTTTTTTGAAGAGCATCTGTTGTGCAAAAGAGACCATTAGTTGATCCTCCTGTATTTGTAGAACCTCCCCAGCCCGAAAAGTAAAGACTACCACACTCATCTACCATTAAAGCTGTAGGAGAAACATTCTGGTCACTCAAGTCACCACTCCCAAATGTTTGTATTCTATAAATAGAGTCTAAACTGCTATTAGCCCACAAGAAATATTGGGATGAAGATGATTGAAACCAAGAGCTATTTACGGAAGTTAAATTACTCTTATTATTTCCAACTATCACAATGGAATTAGAGTCTCCTACTGCCTTAAAAGACCCAATTTTATTATGCGCAACTAAAAAACCGTAATCCGAATCCACTCCTCCAAAATAGGTGCTTTTATCGAGGCTTCCGTTATTTATGTCAACCCTAATGATCCATGCATCTTCAGCACCAGATCTTTGGGGTTGAAATGATGTTGAATCCGCAAGGCCATCAGATTCAGAAACACCCACTGCAAATAAATAATCTTCATTTTGAGTAGATAAATCCACTAATCCAAATAAAGCATCCATGTTGGAACCGCCATAATAAGAAGACCAAAGCAAGGTGTCGAGCCCTAACGTCATTTTCATTAGAATACCGTCTTGAGTTCCGCCCAAATTACTTCCATTTGTATTTGGGAAATCTGTTGATTTCGTACTGGACGCAATATAAACGCCATTTGATGTAGTTAATATTTCGCCTCTCGCCTCATCTCCATAATTTAAAGTTCCTAATTCATTAATGCCATCATTGCCAGAGCCTCCGATGTATGTCATACTTTTTTTTATGGATCCAGTAGAGTCCAAACGAAGAATAAATATATCTGTCCCAGAATTGAAAGTCTGGCCTCCTCCATAAATAGAACTACCTCCATTAAAAGAACTATCGTAAGCATTTACCGATACGGCAAGATTATTTGAGCCCGATACTCCAAGAACATATAAATCTCCGTCGGGAGAAACCATCATTGAATGAGGTTGTTCTCTATTATTTCCGCCAAAAAATGTTCCTGATAGCAGTCCCGTACCATCTGATGAAAATAACATTAGAGCCACATCAGTAGCACCGCCAGCAAATGAACTTTGAATTCCATTAAAATATGGAAATTGACCACCGAAAACTATACCCCCAGCCCATGTTCGACCTTTATTATCATATGTTGCAGTGTAACCGAAATTATCACTTATTGAACCGGAAAATGTGGAAAAACGGTAAACTGGATCAATAAGAATTGATTTTTTCGAAACTGGTCGCCAAATACTATTTATTTTTCGCCAATGTACTTTTGACGATCCTTTTTGAGTCATGGCAATGGGACAATCAATAATTAACTGACCGACAGGCAAATCAATAAATAAATGGTTAGACTTCGATTGAATGTCATTAACCCCTTCAAAACGACTTCCCAAGACATTTAATTGATCGGGTTCTTCACTAATCCATGTTGTCTTTAATTCTCCAAAATCATTAAGCTCAAAAATTAGAGAAACTCCAGGATAAAGATTTTCCATTCGCCCTTTTCTGAATCCGCTAACTTGAGTTATTTCTTTAGTTCCAGATATAAAATAATTAAATGAGCTTTTTGTTGGCTCCATAGATATCCATTCGCCTTCTCCAGAGCCTTCAAATCGCTCGGTAAACACATAAAAATCATTTGTATCATTTTCTCCGGGGCCTCTAAGGGCAAATCTCAGACCATCTTTAAGAATCCAAATTCTTGCATTATCAGTGTGAATTTGAGCATTCACCTCTTTTGGCCATTGTCCTTTATTCGGAACAAATTGGCCTGAAGCCCGATCATGAATAGTTACCTGAGCATTTAAACTTCCAATTATGAAAATGAAAAATAAATATCTTGACAAAAACTGAATAGGCATAAACTCTAAGTTACAAAAGTGAGTAGTTCGTTAGGGCATACCTCCCAGCATTTAATTTAATAAGCTATTCACCATCAAGATCCTTATTTGCCATTCCGTCAGCCATCAAATAAGCCTTCAAAAAACCATCAATATTACCGTCCAGAACTGAATCTGGATCAGTAGACTCCAAAGCAGTCCGCACATCTTTTACTAGTTTGTATGGATGAAGTACATAATTCCGAATCTGCGAACCCCATTCAATTTTCATTTTCCCAGCTTCAATAT
>CAJWXO010000061.1 GCA_913049755.1 uncultured Cryomorphaceae bacterium | reverse complement strand
CATAAGAGCTGAGACAAATTATCGCATTCACCCTTGGATGGTAGTGTCCGAAATAAGCGGAGATATCATGCCAGTAAGGACCCTTGGCTCCTCTGTAGGTTACAATTTTTACATCAATCCCTCTTGATGCAATTATACCTGCCGGAATAGACTTTGAATTAAACAGATGCAGAATATCATAATTTCCTTTTAGAAGCTCCTCACGTATTGGAAGAGTGCTTTTTTTTGAAAATCGAGTTTCTGGATGATGGGGCACCACTTTTATTCCAACTCGAGAAAAAATATCGTAAAATGGAGAATTTCGGGTAGTCATAATCGTTATGGAAACTCCCAATTCTGCTAATCGAATAAAAATTTCTGCCTCAGAACGATGTCTTATAAAATTTTCATATCGACTAATAACAAGAATTTTCATAATGCCTGAAGGTAAATCATTTTGTAGTTTTATAGGATATAAAGGACTAGCCTAAACCAGATGTCGATTGTCATGAAAAAATTAAATTATCTAATCCCTCTATTTCTAATTCTTTTTTCCTTTCCAAATACAATTTTTGGTCAAAATGAACCAAATAATGCGTGGATAGAAGGGATGCAAGATTACAAAGTCAACTTCAATACCGTAGTAGATTTATTTGAAGATGAATACAGAGGAAAGCCATATCAAAAGGGACATGGTTGGAAACAGTTTAAACGCTGGCAAAATTTTATGGAGCCACGGGTAGACATGGACGGAACAAGGCCAAATCCAGCGGTATGGTATAATGCGGTTTCTCAGCAGAAAATGGTTTCCCAAGACTTTGGAGATTGGCAGCCGATGGGTCCTTACAATGCTCCTGGATCCGCTAATAGTAATGGTATTGGAAGAATAAATGACGTAACCTTTCATCCCACAAATCATGACACAATTTATGCAGGAGCTCCATCAGGAGGGCTTTGGGTTAGTTATAATGATGGGTCATCTTGGCAAACATTCACAGATGAATTAACAAATATTGGAGTTAGTGATCTAGCCATTGATCCAAATAATCCGGATACCATGTACCTGGCAACAGGAGACCGCGATGCAGGAGACACATATAGTTTTGGGCTCATGAAGTCTACTGATGGCGGAGTGACATGGGGGCCAACAGGACTAAGTTATTCTTTAACCCAACAAAAGAGGATTACACGAGTATTAGTACATCCAAAAAATTCTAATATCATAATTGTTGCGACAAGAGATGGTATGTTTCAAAGCACAAACTATGGAGTGAGCTTTAGTCTGAAACAATCAGGTCCGTTTAATTCTTTGTCAATGATAAGTAGTGGCTCTGACACTTTATTTGCTGGAACTACAGGAGGAAACGCAACCGTGTATCGCAGTACCAATGGAGGGTCATCATGGTCATTGGTTAACTCTGGACTTCCCACATCTGGAATCAATCGAGTAGAGGTAGCGGTCAGCCCCAGCTCTCCGAATAAAGTTTATGCCGTTTACGGAAATTCAAACAGTGGTTTTTATGGGCTTTACTCTAGCTCTAATTACGGGACTACATGGACTCAAAAAAGCACATCTCCAAATATTTTAGGATGGGAAGTCAATGGATCTGGTAGTGGTGGACAATCCTGGTATGATCTAACACTTGCCGTTGACCCGAATAACTCCAATACAATTTATGTAGGTGGAGTTAATATTTGGAAAAGTACCAATGGTGGCACATCATGGGCAATCAATGCTCATTGGTATGGTGCGCAAGGGAAACCATATGTTCATGCGGATCACCACCACGCAGGGTTCAGACCTAATTCATCAGAACTTTATTTAGGAACGGATGGAGGCGTATTTAAGTCATCAAATGGAGGGTCTTCATGGGCGGCTTTAAATAATGGGATGAATATCACTCAATATTATAAAATAAGCCAAAGTCAAACGGATACAACTCTGATTATAGCCGGATCTCAAGACAATGGAACACACCTCAAAACATCACCTACAAACTGGAATCGAGTCGTAGGCGGAGATGGAATGGATAATGGTGTTGACCCCAACACGAATAACACACTGTATGCTTCCATATACTATGGAGAGTTTTTTAAGAGTACCAATGGAGGAAGTAATTTTAGCTCCATCAATAGTAACTTAAGTCCTGCTGGAAATGGGAATTGGGTTACTCCATTTAAATGTGATCCAACGACTTCTAATACTATTTATGCAGGCTTCAAAAATATCTGGAAAAGTACTAATGCCGGAATTACATGGTCAGGACCATCAACCAATATTTATGGGAATTCTAATGTGGATGAATTTGAAATCGCTCCTTCGAATAGTAACTATATATATGCCTTAATCGATAGACGAATATTTCTTTCCACAAATGGCGGAAGCTCATGGACAGATAAGTCCAATAATGGTAATCTTTCGCCCCAATATAATATTTTAGGGATTGATATTGACGGCACAGACCCGAATCATATCGTAATCTCATGCTCTGGCTATAATAATTCGAATAAAGTTCTAGAATCAACAAATGCAGGTAATTCCTGGACTAATATCTCCAGTGGTCTTCCTAGTGTGCCTGCTCAATGTATTCAATTCGAAGGAGGTAATTCAAATGGGATATATGTAGGCACAGACATTGGCATGTTTTTTCGCGATGCCACTACCTCTGGATGGGTCTCTTTCAATGAAAACCTTCCAAACGTAATAATTAATGATATCGAATTAATGTCGACTAATGACATTCTAAGAATAGGAACTTATGGGCGCGGTGTATGGCAAAGTCCGACATACAACACCATGCCTAATCCTCCAGCGGTTCAATTCGTAATAGAACCAAGCAATACTTGTAATTTAACAGATACGGTTCAACTGATTGACCAAAGTAGCGGCGCACCGACTTCATGGAATTGGGACATCACGCCAAGTAATGCCACTTATATTAATGGGACTTCGGATTCAAGTCAATCACCATATTTAATTTTTAATAGTGGAGGTACGTATTCGGTGAAACTCTCGGTCACCAATCAATATGGAACAAGTGATTCCACCTATGTAAATGCTCTCGAAATTGGAGGCCAATCGTTGCCCTTCAATGAAGATTTTGAATCTGGATATGCAAAATGGTCCATTAACAACCCTGATAATTCCGTTACCTGGGAACAGGTTAGTGTTGCAGGAAATACTCCTGGTGACAAAGCCGTGAGAATAAATCATTTTTCATATAACTCGGTAGGCCAAAAAGATGAATTAATATCACCAGTGCTAAACTTTGTGGGAGATACTCTTGTAGAGCTAGACTTTGAGTACGCTTACCGAGGATATAATGCGAGTTATAAAGACTCCTTAAGAATATATGCTTCTTCAGACTGTGGGCAGTCCTGGAGCCTCTTGGCAGCATTTGGTGATGGAGGTGCTCAAAGCTGGAGAACAGGTCTTTACACAAATAGTAATTGGACTCCAGCAACTTCATCAGATTGGTGTACTAATTCATCATCTGCTTCATGTCCTACAATCAGTTTAGACAATTACTCTGGAGCAAGTGGGGTGAAAATTAAATTCGTTTCAGTCAATGGTTACGGTAATAACTTCTATTTGGATAACATAGCTATAACAGGTGTTGCGAATTGCGCGTCATATGCAACCCAAACTATAGACACATGCGCTTTGGCTTACACATGGATTGATGGAGTAACGTATACGTCAAGTACATCTTCTCCTCAGTACGCCTTAACCAAAGCAAATGGTTGTGACTCAGTTATCACTTTGAATCTTATTATTAATCAGCCAGATGCAGTTATAGAGACAGTCAATGCATGTGGAAGTTATACTTGGATAGATGGAATGACTTACACATCTTCAACATCTTCTCCGAATATAGCGCTATCAAATGTTCATGGTTGTGATTCTGTCGTAACATTGAACTTAACGATTAGCAACCAAACTACAGTCGGGACAGATATTGTGACAGCATGTCAAAGTCACCAATGGATAGATGGAATAACCTATACCTCATCAACATCCTCGCCCATGCATGTTTTAGCAGGAAGCAATGGTTGTGATTCTACGGTGACCCTGAACCTGACAATTATCAACGTCAACACCTCAGTAGTTCAAAATGGGACCACCCTTGCTGCACAGGCAAGTTCAGCAACATTCTTTTGGATGGACTGCAGTACCATGGCAATTATTCCAGGACAAATGAGTTCTGTATTTACACCAACTACAAATGGTATATATGCCGTTATAGTTACGCAAAATGGATGTTCAGATACGTCATCATGTTATACTGTTTCCGGGATTAATCTTGACGAAAATGAAATGGGTCGGAAATTAAAAATTGTACCAAATCCTAACCATGGCGACTTTAAGTTAATTCGTAGCGATGCAAATAATGACTCTGAACTTGTTATCTATTCAAGCGATGCAAAAGTCATTTATAAGGGAAATTGGTCAGCGGGAGAGGATGAGAAAAGAATGAACTTAGATTTAAGTCCTGGAATTTATCATGCAGCTCTAACTGATAGAAATCAAACACTATTTTTTAAAATAGAAATTTTCTAAACAATAGTAAAACTGGAATACATAGGTGATAATGTTATCCTTTTATTATAGAATTGGTTCCTAACTTCGGATAGAAATTATTTTGGTGAAAAAAATCTTTCTTCTCTTTTCCAATACTGTATTAGTATTAACATTCTTATCAGCTTTCGCCTGGCTTATTAAGGAAGCGAACAGCAATAGTGAAATCCTTGGAAAGGGAATTGATGAGGTATTAATAAAATGGAGTTCATTTCCAGATAAATTTTCCAAAGCAGTAGACCAAGTTCAGTATTTGCCTCAAACCTTCATCTCTACCCCTGAGAATTTCATTCCCATAAATAAATTAGAAGATGATGTCTTAGTGCTCTTTACATATTCGAGCTCAAATAGCAATCGAAATATTGAGTTAAAGAATCTCCGAACAGATTCACTATTAAAATCATGGCAAGTCAAAGGCCTGGATAACTCACATCGCCGAGTAATGCATCCTTTATTAATGAAAAACAACCATTTAGTCTATGCATCTATAGGGGTTCCTGGAGTCTTTTGCATTGATGAATCCAGTAATGTCAAGTGGAGTCAAGATCAGGTGATTTCACATCATTCATTAAATACAGATCACAACAATAACATATGGCTTTGCACTTACCCTACTCTGAAAGTCAAAGAACCGAAATATGATGCCCAATTAGAAATTGATGAGCGTAAGTTTTCTTTTATTGATAATGCTATAACATGTCTCGACCACAAAAATGGTCTGATTTTATTCCACAGATCACTTAGCCAAATACTCTTAGATAATTCCCTAGAATCAATTCTTCTGAAATCTTCAGAAGCGTCAGACCCTCTGCACATAAATGATATACAGCCAGTTTTAGAGTCAGGGTCATATTTGAAAAAAGGTGATTTATTTATTAGCTGCAAAAACATCTCTACCATTTTTCTTTATCGGCCTACGAGTAACAAAATTATAGATGTGATTGAAGGTCCTTTTCAATCCCAACATGATGTTGATATTATCAATGACAGTACAATCAGCATTTTTAATAATAATACTCACACCAAATGGCAAAAACCCAATACAGATTGGATTATAACTGAATCTAAAGTTGAAATAGGTCCAATTTATTCTCAAATTCTCTTCTATCATTTGAATGATGATTCTTTTAGTTTAAAGCTAGAAAAACAGATGAATGCCAATAAGATCTACACCTTTACTGAAGGGCTTTCAGAAAAACTTAAAAACGAAAAATACTTCGTTGAAGAGCAAAATAGTGGTTTGTTATGGATTCTTCATAATGATGATGTTCTTTACAAGAATGTTTTAAAGTCTCAGCATCAGGGGTATCACCACCTTCCCAACTGGACGAGAATAATAAAATAATAATATGACAACGCTACTACTATATATTGGACCGGGATTGGGCGTAGGAAGTATTATTCTAATGTTTTTAATAGGTGCAATTGTTCTTTTTTCTTTAGGATTCATAATCTACCTAAAGGCCAAACGATTTTTTAAAAAATAATTAATGCTCAGTGCGTTTTTTTTAGGATCAATAGGGTTTTTTGCCTTTTATTTCCTCCGATACAAAAGACATCATTTTTATAAACTTGCTACCAGTAGTGTTGGGCTCTTAGATGATATTCTAAGAGATGAAAATGAAGACCAAAAAATAACTAGAATTGAAAAAGGGACTAAACTATTGGTGATTGTAATTTTTAAAGTGCTGGCGATAATTATTTTAACTATCACTATTGCTTTCTTTTCAATATATGCTCTTAGATATTTTTTTGATGGATTGATTTGGAACAGCCAATCTGCATTAATTGGCTTTTCCATTGGAGCAAGTGTACCATTTTTTATTCCAAATGCCTCTAAAAGCTCTTATAACGATATCAGTCAGCTATTCCATCATCTTGTTTTAGATAATTCAAATATTGGACTTAAGCTTTTGTCGCGAGAGCTTAAGAAATATACCCTAAAAGTAAAAAAAGAAAGGTTTTTAATTGTGAGTGGGCTGGCACGATCAGGCACTACCAATTTGATGAATTCCCTTCATAGTAGTGGTTCTTTCACCTCTCTTTCATATTCAAACATGCCCTTTCTTATGAGTCCTCGTACCTGGAGAAAACTCTACAAACCCAATAGCAGAAAAAAGGCAGAAAGGAGCCATGGTGATGGTGTTTCAATAGACATGAAATCGAATGAGGCACTGGAAGAATACTTCTTTAAATCTATTTATCAAGATGCATTCATAGAAAGCGAAAATTTAATAAAGCACTCTTTATCTGATAAAGACTATCAGCTTTATCTCGATTACCAGGCACTCATTTGTCATGAACCAGAAAAAATTTATCTCTCAAAAAACAACAACATGATACTGAGGTATGAGTCTCTTCGCCAATTGAACAAAGAGTTTGTCTTTCTAGTACTTTTCCGTGAC
>CAJWXO010000060.1 GCA_913049755.1 uncultured Cryomorphaceae bacterium | reverse complement strand
GCTTAAACAAAAGAATAATTCTGACGGGGACTATATATTCCTATTAATCCCAGAGGATATAGGAGTTAGAGCGAATGGAGGAAGATCTGGAGCGGCAAGTAATTCTTCTTTATTTTACCAAGCAATATCTACCATCCAAGTAAATGAATTTATTCCAGCTGAAAAATTTGGTTGGTCAGAAGTGATAGTCGCAGACCTTCAAGAACTTTCTCAAAAATATCTTTACCCGAAAGACAAAAATGAGCTTAGATACCTAGTTGAGCAAGTTGACGAAAGAGTTTTTGAGGTTATAACTAATTTAATTAAAAATGGGAAAACACCTCTTGTCCTAGGGGGAGGGCATAATAATGCATATCCTTTATTAAAAGCCCTGAGCACAGTAAACAAAGAAAAAATTCATGCTCTCAATCTAGATCCTCACCCTGATTGTAGAAACCTTGAGGGTAGACATAGCGGTAACCCTTTTTCATATGCTAAAGAAAATGGTTTTTTAAAAAATTATGCAGTTCTAGGAATGCATGAAAATAGATTAAATGAAGAAAGTTTGAAAAAATTTTCGAACAACCCGTATTGGCAGTACTTACCTTTTGAGTCATGGGCATACAGAGGAACTTCTACATTTTTAAAGTCATTAGAGATCGCACTCAAACATGTATGTCAAACTTCTGTTTTTGGGCTTGAAATATGCGCCGATGGTATAAAAAATTGTCCTAGCTCAGCTGCTACTCAGCATGGATGGTCATGGGAAGACGTCTTCAATGTTGCTTATCAATCTGGACAAACTGGAAGGTGCGACTATATCCATTTAGCTGAAGTTGCTCTTCCATTAATTGATCCATTAATGCAGATGAGTGTTGCAAAAAGCTCGGTAGCCTCTTTAATGGCATTTGTAGAAGGATATGAGAATCCTAACTTCTAATCCATGTTAGAATGTATTGCCAATATCTCCGAAGGACGTCAAACCGCTATTATTAATGATTTTAAATCCTCATTACTTTGCTCACCAGGAATCAATCTAATCAATATAGATAAAGGTTATGACGCCAACAGAACAGTTTTCACTTTTCTGGGAGACGATAAATCAATCGTCTCGGCTGTAATAAATTTATTAAAAAAATGTTTGACTAATATTGACATGAGGAAGCATACAGGGAATCATCCAAGAATTGGATCCTTAGATGTTTGTCCGATTGTACCAATCCATCCATCCACAATTGATGATGCAAATGAATGCATCCAAAATATACTTAAAGAAATAGAAATCCAAAAAATAGAAGTTGGTGGATGGCTTTATAGAGAAAGCTCATTGAATTCTGAAAATTATGAATTGAGTAATGTGCGAAAAGGTCAGTATGAGATGCTTGCTAAATCCAGAAATAAATTTGACTTTGGATACTTTAATCCACGTTTTGGAGCAATGGCATTAGGTGCAAGAAATTTCTTAATTGCGTATAACATTCACCTTGGGAAAAACAACATTTTTCAAGCAAAAAAAATTGCAGGGATTATTCGTGAAAGCTCTGCTACAGGTATTCCTGGAGTAAAATCCATCGGCTGGTATTGTGACTATCTCGGTCTCTCACAAGTTAGTTGCAATATTGTAGATATTGAAATTTGCACACCGAAAGTAGTCTATGATAGGGTTCTTATTGAAGCGGGAAATCTAGGCATTACAACTTATGGATCCGAACTTATTGGAATGTTGCCAAAGATTGCATTTCGAGATTTCAATACCTCTCACCGAGCTATGAAATACCTCAAGTTAGATTCAATAAATTCAATTGAGATAGAAGAAAGAATAATTGAAAATTATATTTAGAAAACAGCTTGCTCTTAAGGAGGAAATTATTCTTTATCAATCATTTTCCCATATTTCTTGATGACCATCATTCTGAGAAAAAGCTCTTCTGAATACCAATTAAATTTTCTTGTTTTCTTTACCACTGGCGCATGCTGCCGGCTTTTATAAGCAAACTCATTAAGTTCCTCTGTAGAATTCCATAAACTAAGGGTAGCTTGCTCTAAAAGTGGGTATTCTCCAACTCCTTTAGAAAAAATGAGGCCAGGATGATTTGAGATATTCCTACTCGCAGCCGGAACATTCCACCAAAAACGGAGAGCTTGAGATTTTTTAATACTCGCTCTTGTCAAAACTGCAAGCTGACCGGAATGCTCTATTTCCGAAAGTTCTCCAAACGGATTTATACCGTTCCATGTACCATGACATTTTAAAGGAATTGCATCCCAGCCAAAAACAGAGGATGAACAAGCCTCTAGGTCATTGAATATATTATCTGAAGCAAAAAAGCTTAAAGCATTCTCTTCTGAATCAAAAACAGTAAACCAAGCATAAGTTCCCCAATCCGGCCAAACCGAAAACCCTTCCCCTGCTCCACTTCCAAGCATTTTACCAAAAATCAAACCTTTACCTGATATTTTACGGCGAAGATTTAACCCCATTCCAACAAAAGCTCTCCATCTAGAACGGAAGCCCGAAAATGTCATGAATCTTACAGCAATATAGGGTTGTGAATATTTCATTCGGTCAAATTGTCAGTTATTTTCTATTATGGTTACTTTGTAACAAAATGGCATAACACTTGTTCTGATAGCGAAAACGAAACTAATTCATAAAAAATGGCAACAGGCAAAATAAACGTTTCAGCGGATAACATTTTTCCGATTATTAAGAAATTCCTCTACAGCGATCAAGAAATTTTCCTTAGAGAGTTGATTTCAAATGCGGTAGATGCAACAAATAAAATTAAAACATTAGCTAATCTTAATGAATTCAAAGGCGAGCTTGGTGAGCTAACAATAAAAGTTGTTCTTGACAAAAAGAAAAAGCAAATTAAGATAATTGATAGAGGTATTGGAATGTCAAAAGATGATGTTCAAAAATATATAAATGATGTTGCATTTTCTGGTGCTGAAGAGTTTGTCAAACAATATGAAGGGAAAGTAGACAAAGGAGCAATGATTGGTCATTTTGGATTGGGTTTCTATTCTAGTTTTATGGTATCGAGTAAAGTTGAAATAAAGACTTCATCTTGGAAAGAGCCAGAATCGGGAGCTCACTGGAGCTGTGATGGCTCTCCGGAATTTAAGCTAGTTGCTGCGAAAAGAAAAGATAGAGGTACTGAAATTATTTTAAATATCAGTGAAGACAGTACAGATTTTTTAGAGGAGTTTAAAATCCGTGAACTCTTGAAAAAATATGCTCGATTTATGAGTGTACCAATTCAATTTGGAGAAAAGGAACTAGAGATTGACATTTCAAAAGAAGGAGAAGATCCAAAACTTGAAAAGAGTATGGTCCCTGATATTATTAATGAAGATGAACCTGCTTGGACTAAAAGCCCAAGTGATTTATCCGATGATGACTATAACAAATTTTACAAGGCTCTTTACCCCACTACATTTGAAGATCCCTTGTTTCATATTCATATGAATGTAGACTACCCTTTTGACTTGACGGGAATATTATTTTTCCCTAGGATCAAGCCAAATATGGAGTTACAAAAAAATAAAATTCAACTATACCAAAGCCAAGTTTTTGTAACTGACAATGTTGAGGGTATTGTTCCTGACTTCTTAACTCTTCTACATGGAGTAATTGACTCAAAAGACATTCCATTAAACGTGAGTCGATCCTACCTGCAAGCTGACGGAAACGTGAAAAAAATCAGTGGACATATATCCAAAAAAGTTTCTGACAAACTGGAAGAGATGTTCAAGAGCAATCGAGAGGATTTTGAATCTAAGTGGAAGGACATCCAGGTAATCGTAGAATATGGAATGGTTACAGAAGAAAAATTCTACGACAGAGCTCTAAAATTCAATTTATTCAAATCAATCATTGATGATAAGCATTATACAATGGATGAATATCTTGAAAAGATATCAGCTCTTCAGACTGACAAGGATGGGATAAGAGTGATTCTTTATACGTCAAATAAAGATGCACAGCATAGCTACAGCGAAATGGCAAAAGCTGAAGGCTACGATGTCATTCTCCTTGAGTCTCCAATTGCAGGTCACTCAATTCAAAAACATGAAACATCACAAGAAAAAATTCGTTTTGCAAGAGTTGATTCAGATCTGTTAGATAAACTTATTCCAAAAGGTGAGGATCGAGCATCAATTCTTACGGATAGCGAAAAAAACACCCTTAAAGAGAATGTTGAATCTGCTCTAGACAGTAAGACATACTCAGTAAGGATGGAGGCCTTAGGTAGTGATGACGTTCCAATGTTAATTACAATTCCTGAATTCATGCGACGGATGAAAGAAATGAGTGCTACTGGAGGAGGAGGAGGATTTATGGGAATGAATGAATTCCCTGAAACCTATGATTTAGTAATGAATGTAAATCACCCTCTTGCTGGAAAAATCCTCAAAGCGAAGGGCAAAAAAAAGGGAGAAATTATAAATCATGCCAAAGATCTAGCGTTATTGCAGCAAAATCTTCTTCAAGGAGAGGCACTAACCTCATTTATTAATAAAGCAATGGATAAACTTTAACTTTGAAAACTATGAAAAAATTACTTTTTATAATTGCTGTTGCAATTTCATTCCAAGCTTTAGCGCAAGATCTCCCAGAGGCATCCCCAAAATCTACTATATCCCAACAAGTTGGGTTAACTAATTTTTCAATTAGTTACAATAGACCTTCAGTGAAAAACAGAGATGTTTTCGGTGATCTCATTCCATTTGGCAAGCATTGGCGACTTGGAGCAAATAAAAATTCAACTATCTCTTTTTCGAAAGATGCTTACATAGGGAAGACCCGAGTTCCTGCTGGAACCTATAGTCTATCCGCAATAGTTAACGAGGCTAACTGGACAATCATATTGAATTCTAATTTTGATATGTGGGGAATAGATGGTTACAATTCTCGCGAAGATGTCGCCAGAGTTAATTTACCCGTGTTAAAAAATGAAAGCTCAGTAGAAACCCTTTACATGGGGTTTGAAGACATAACTATGGAAGGAGTCAACTTAGTGATTTCATGGAAAAATTCATTTGTAAAAACACCGATACGCGTTGAAACCTTAAACCAAGCTCAAGAAAATATAATGGAAGCATTAGATGAAAATCCTGATGACTTTAGAATCAAGAGAAACAGTGCAAGATTCTATTTCCAAAATAATATGGACCCGAATAAGACTTTGGAATTGATTCATCAAGTACTCGAAAACGACCCTAACAATTGGTATAGTAATTATTTGTATGCTCAGATTTTGGCGAGCCAAGGCGATCATAATGGTGCTAAAAAGACGGCAAAAAAAGCATTATCATTGGGACGAGAAAATGCGAAAGAAAAGGATGAAAAATTCAATTATGAAGATGAGATTAAATCCTTTGTTAAGAACTTATAAGAGTTTTTTTTGTTTAACAAAAAAACAATTTATTTAAAAGCCAGCCTTATGCTGGCTTTTTTTTTAAAATTTACCAAATGATGAGACCACTAAGAGTATTATTCTTCACTTTATTTTTTCCTTTGCTCTCAAATGCTCAAGCTATCCTTTCGGGATCCGTTGTAGACGAAGCAAATAATGACCCGATACCTGGAGCAATTATCCAAATTCAAGGTCTTCAAGAAATAACATATACAGATATTAACGGAGAATTTTCTTTTCAAGACCTACCCGTTTCTCTTGTTAACGTTACCGTTGAGACTATCGGCTATAATGCTAAAACACAATTTGAAGTTCAGTTAACATTGGTCAAGCCTGCCTTAATAAACTTTAAATTAAGAGAGGCTACTCAGAAATTAGAAGAAGTTGAAGTTAGCGCTCAGATGAAATTCACCAGAGATGCTCAATCTCCAGTTTCAGTTCAAAGTATTGGCATAAACGAAATACAGAGAAATCCTGGTGGAAACCAAGATATTTCAAAAGTGATCCAATCCCTTCCTGGAGTAGGCGGTGTTGGGGGTGCATTCAGAAATGATTTGATCATCCGAGGTGGAGGTCCAAATGAAAATAGATTTTACTTAGATGGAATCGAAATACCAGCAATTAATCATTTTGCATCACAAGGGGCAAGCGGGGGCCCTGTCGGAATGATAAATGTCAATTTCATAAGAGATGTAGACTTTTATACTTCAGCATTCCCTGCCCAAAGAGGCAATAGCTTAAGTTCTGTGATGGAATTAAACCTTAAAGATGGAAGAACAGATAAAACAGGTGGAATATTCCAAGTTGGAGCGTCAGAAGTCGGACTTACTCTTGATGGCCCAATAAATAAAAAAACAACTTATTTAGCTTCTGTTAGACGTAGCTATCTACAATTTTTATTCAAAGTGATTGGACTCCCTTTTTTACCTACCTATAATGATTACCAGTTTAAAATTAAACATAAATTTAACCGAAATAATCAATTAACTATTTTAAGCCTAGGCGCTTATGATGTGAATAGATTAAATCTAGGTGAAAATGACTCAGCAGATCAGAAGTACATATTGAACTATTTACCGGAAGATATTCAATGGAACTATTCCATTGGGGCAAAATATACACATTTCGGGGAAAAAGGAAAAACCAATGTAGTATTAAGCCGATTTATGCTAGATAATACATCGGAAAAATTTGTAGATAATGATCGAAATTTAGAACAACTTCTAGACTATAATTCTCAAGAAATAGAAAATAAATTTAGAGTCGAGCATGAACGAAAACGAAGTCGTTGGGAATCTATGGTTGGATTTGGTCTTGAGCAAGCCAAATATAATACAACCACTCTGGATAAAAGATTGCCTGGAGGGTTTGAGCTAAACTATTCAGCAGATAGAGTTTTTTATAAGGCTAACGTATTTGCTAATATCATTGGAAGATTTGCGGATGACAGACTAAAAGTTTCTTTAGGAATCAGAACAGACATCATGGATTTTAATGAAAGTACCATTAATCCATTAAATCAGCTTTCACCAAGAATCGCTATATCATATAATATTAATGAAAACATCACTATAGACGGAAACTATGGTATGTACTATCAAATTCCACCTTACACGGCTCTTGGATATATAGGAACGGATGGAAACAATTCGGAACTCACGTTTATTGGAGCACAACACTTTGTTTTTGGCTCAAGCCAGTTTTGGCCATGGAATGCGAAGACAAGTATCGAAGGTTTCTTGAAGCGATATAGTAATTATCCTTTTTTACTTAGAGACTCAATTTCAT
>CAJWXO010000059.1 GCA_913049755.1 uncultured Cryomorphaceae bacterium | reverse complement strand
AGTATTGTATGCTCTTGCTAGTCTTGTTATTGAGTCTAATAAGATAATTACATCATGCCCGCATTCAACTAATCTTTTCGCTTTTTCTAGGACAATATTTGCCACTCTTACATGGCGCTCTGCTGGCTCATCAAATGTAGAAGCTACAACTTCAGCATTCACATTTCGAGCCATATCTGTGACCTCTTCTGGCCTTTCATCGATAAGTAGAATTAGCATGTAAGCCTCTGGATGGTTTGCCGCAATTGCGTTTGCAACCTCTTTTAAAAGAACAGTTTTACCTGTTTTAGGTTGAGCAACAATAAGCCCTCTTTGGCCCTTTCCTATCGGAGAAAAAAGATCAATAACTCGGGTCGACAATGTACTTTTTCTTCCTGTTAGAGTAAATTTTTCCTCAGGGAAAAGTGGCGTAAGATGTTCAAATGAAACCCTATCTCTTATGAAATCTGGTTCGCGACCATTTATCGAGACAACTTTAGTTAATGGAAAAAATTTCTCTCCTTCTCTAGGAGGACGAACTTGTCCTCTAACCGTATCACCTGTTTTCAATCCATATTGTTTAACCTGTTGAACTGAAATATATACGTCATCTGGAGAATTCAGGTAATTATAGTCTGACGACCTTAGAAAAGCAAAATTGTCGGGCATCATTTCAACTACACCTTCTGTAGGAATTATTCCTTCAAATTGGTATTCTCTTCTCTCAGGTCTTTCTGGCCTTGGTCTTCTTTCAGATCTTTCTGGCCTTGGTCCTCTATCATTTCTCTCTGGCCTTGGTCCTTTATCATTTCTCTCTGGCCTCTGAGTATCCCCTTGCTTTCTATTCGAATCATTACTTCGAAACCCTTCTGATCTGGTCTTAGAGTCTTCTCTATGATTTTTTTCAGAGTTATTGGACGAGGAAGTCTCTTTATTTAAAACATCTTTTAATTCCAAACCCTTGTTTTTTACAACTTCTTTAATTTCAGATTGATCTGAAGGTATTTTATTTATCGCAGATGTTTTTGGATCAGTGATTTTATCATCGTCACTTTTTGCAAAGGATTTAATTGCGTTTACTAATTCCGGTTTGCGCATTGAGCGTACTTTTGCGATTCCAAGGGCCTCGCCCATTTGTTTGAGTTCGGGAAGCTTAAGCCCCTCTATATTTGGATTTGTTGCCATAAAAAGTGTAGAGTACTGTAAACAGAGAAAATTGTGATCCTAATAAATTTTGTGATGTGCGTATTTTTTTTGCACGAGTAGTGTTGCAATAGTACAAAAAAATCGGAAATTGCACTCTATTATGTGGCAAAGAATTCAAACCTTATACATGTTTATTGGAGCAATCGCTTTTTTTTGCGTTGGAATTAATCTCTCAAATAATATTCAAGCATTAATTGCGGGATTGGGAGTGGCACTGTTATTAGCAAATATTACCTATTTCCGATTTCGTAAAAGACAATTTATTGTCAATCGATTGGCAATTCTGGTAGCTTTTATGCTTGAGACATTAGTTATTTATCCCGTCCTTCAGATTTTTGGAGGCGATGTGGTTCGAATAGATTTGTTGAAATTAGGGGCCCCACTAATTGCTGTTGTATTTATTGCTTTAGCTAATCGCGCGATACAAAGAGATGAGGAAAAAGTAAATTCTTCAGTACGCTTTCGATCTAAATAAGTGATCCCCTTTTTCCGAGCTCTATTACTGAAAGGTTTTTAATTCTCCCTTTACTCACATCAAATCTCATCATTGTGCGAGATCGGTGAAATCCATGGTGCCCTGCAGCACCAGGGTTTAAACAAAGTAAATTATTGGAATCATAACCAGCTCTAAGAATGTGGGAGTGTCCGCAAATCAGGACGTCAGTAGGTCTAGAGTGGATTTTTTCTCGAATTTTTGCAGGTATACGTTTGGCATATCCTCCTATATGAATCATGAAGAAATTCAACCCTTCTCTTTTAAGGTATTGTTCGGCTGGAACTTCTCTTCTTATTTTGTCATCGTCGATATTGCCATGTACCATGAAAATCGGTTTTATGCTTTTCAATTCGTCAATTACAGTTATATCACCTATGTCTCCTGCGTGCCAAACCTCATCTGCTTCTCGGGCATGTGATAATATGTTTTTATCCATATATCCATGCGTATCGGAGAGTAATAGAATGCTTATCGATGTACCTTTGTCTTTCATAAATGCAAAAATCTGAAACATATCGATATGCCATTCGTTTGGCTTTTCATGGTGCCTCATTTAGCGGGTGGCAGATTCAACCTGAACAAAAAACCGTTCAAGGAGAATTGACTATTGCCTTAAATTCTCTCTTAAAAGAAGAAGTAAAGATAATTGGAGCGGGTAGAACAGACACAGGGGTACATGCCTTAAACTATGTTGCTCATTTTGATACTCAAAAAGTAATTGACCAAAAAGATATGGTTTTTCGTTTGAATAGATTTCTCCCCGCAAGAATTTCTGTTTATGAAATAAAAAAAGTCACCGATGACTTTCATGCAAGGTTTAGTGCAACTTCTCGATCATATGCATATACACTAAGGCGCGAAAAATATGCTTTTGGAAATGATATGGTCTGGAATTATAGTCGAGACATAGATTATAAAGTATTAAATGAATGTGTTTTTTCTTTAAAGAGCGCTAAAAACTTTTCGGCATTTGAACGCTCAGGGAGTGATAATACCAATTCGATATGTGAAATATTACACGCATCATGGGTCAAGGAAAATGGATCATTTATTTTTCAAATAAAAGCGAACCGTTTTTTAAGAAATATGGTACGTTCATTAGTTGGCACGATGATAGAAACCGCGAATGGGAATAGGAGTGTTAAGGATTGGAATACTCTTCTTTTAGGTGGAGACCGATCTGATTCTGGTCATTCTGCTCCATCTCAAGGCCTTATATTCATGGGTGTCACATACCCTAAAACTCCTTTTTATGACCGCGAAGTCTCAAAATACTAAAAGTTCGGTTTCTGGAAAAGCATTTGACTGGAAAGTGCTTTCCATGGTTGTGGGATATGCGAGGCCATACAAATGGCAGACTATTGTGTCTTTAATCCTTTCTGTTTTACTTGGCTTATTAGCTACAGTTCGTCCAATTTTAATTCGGGATGGAGTCGATAATGCTGTTATCGAGGGCGGGGATCTTCAGGCCTTATGGATTGCAATGGCTTTGTTATTGACTGCACTTGTTATTGAAGCAATAGGGCAGTTCGCTTTTATATATGCAACAAATGATCTCGGAGCTCGAGTGATAAAAGACATACGCATCAAATTGTTTGGACATCTGCTTCACTTTAAGATTCCGTTTTTTGACAAAACTCCAATAGGGACTTTAGTCACTCGGACAGTAAGTGATGTAGAAACCATGGCAGAAATTTTTTCAAATGGAATACTAGTGATTTTTGGAGATCTATTTAAAATAGTTATCATGATAAGCGTTATGTTTTTTCTTTTTGATCCAGCTTTAGTGGCTATTTCTCTCAGTGTTATACCACTTTTGTTTATCGCTACAAGATGGTTTCAAAGAAACATAAAAGTGGTATTTACAGATGTAAGAAATCAAGTGGCAGCATTAAATTCATTTGTGCAAGAGCGATTAACGGGAATGTCTGTTGTTCAGCTTTTCTCGCGTGAGAAAATAGAAGCAAACAGATTTGATAAAATAAATAAAAGGCACAGGGATGCCAATATTCGCGGTATTTGGTATTTTTCACTGTTTTTCCCAATTATAGAAATGCTATCAGCTGTTAGTATAGGATTAGCAATTTGGTATGGTGGCCTCAAGGCTTCAGCCAATGGAAATGTTAGTATTGGAGATTTAACAGCTTTAATTGTTTTTATTAATCTATTGTATCGTCCTTTAAGGCAGCTTGCAGATAGATTTAATACTTTGCAAATGGGTATGGTTGCAAGCGAACGAGTTCTCAAATTAGTCAACAATGAAGAACAGCACGAAATAACCGGAGATTATAACCAGGAGCGAGTGGTTGGTAACGTTGATGTCTCAGGCCTTTCATTTGCATACTCTGAAAAAGAATGGATTTTACGTGATATTAATTTTGAAATCTCAGAGGGAAAGACATGCGCAGTGGTTGGCGCAACGGGGAGTGGGAAGAGTACATTGGTTCATCTTCTTTTAGGTTATTATCCAATTGAACATGGACATATAAAACTTGATGGAATCGATTTGAGTAGATGGTCATTGAAATCTTTAAGATCAAATGTTTCTCTTGTGCAGCAAGATGTTTTTCTCTTTTCCGATTCTGTTAGAAATAATGTTACCGTATACCGCGATATTAAAGATGACGATATCTGGCAGGCGGCTGAGAATATGGGAATCAAGGACTTCTTAACTTCCTTACCTGGAGGTTTAGATTATGATGTAAAAGAAAGGGGAGGGATGTTAAGTACTGGCCAGCGTCAATTATTAGCTTTTTTAAGAGCCTATTTGAGAGATCCATCACTATTAATTCTTGATGAGGCCACTTCTAGTATTGATTCGCAAGCTGAGAAATGGATTCAACAAGCAGCGAAGATTTTAACCAAGGGTCGAACATCAATCGTAATAGCTCATCGTTTAGCAACCGTACTAAATGCTGATCAAATTATTGTTTTAGATAAGGGTGAGATTGTAGAAGTTGGAACCCATAAAGATTTGTTAAAAGCTGGAAGTTATTACACCAATTTATTTGAGAAACAATTTTTCGGAAGGGATAATAATTCTTAAACTCCTTAAGTAATCATGCTCTCAATTTTTCCAAGTTAAGAATGTTAAATTAAATCATTCAGTGCATTTTCTAATTCTGGGTATTCATATTTAAATCCCTCATTTTGCCAAAAACTAGATGAACAACGTGTGCTCATCAATGCAAGTTTTGCTTTTGATCCTAGGACTAAATACAAAAGAAACCCAGGTATTGGAGGAAGAAAATAGGAGCGATTCATCTTGATTGCTAGTGCCTTGCTGAATTTCCGATTAGTAATACTCTCTTTGCCAACACCTAAGAATACACCTTGATGGCTTTTGTTTTCTGCTAGAAATATAAATTGTTTTGCTAAATCTGAAACATGTATCCATGGCATCCATTGGTTTCCATTGCCAAGGGCACTTCCTATTCCTAATTTAAAAAATGGTTTTAGCGTAGCTAGCACACCTCCACTTTTACCAAGAACTAATCCAATTCTAAGGCAACATACTCTGATGTTTTGATCCGAAAATTTGAAAATTTCTTGTTCCCATTTCCTAACTACATTGGCTAAAAAGTCATTATTATATTCGTCATATTGGTAATGTTCTGAATAAATCTTATCTGGATGACTTGGGTAGATGCCAATTGCAGAGGCACAGATTATTTGTTTGGGTCTTTGGTTTTTAGGTAGAGATTTGATTGATTCAAATAAAAATCTCGTGCTTTGAATTCGACTCTCTAAAATTTCTTTTTTATTATTTTTTGTCCAGCGCATGGTAATAGAGGCTCCGGCTAAATGAATTAGAGTTTCGATATTTTTGAATGCTTCCGGGTCTACAGTACTTTGATGGGGGTCCCAAAGATAAGTTTCTGGATCTGAGGATAGTTTAGTGCTTAAATTTTTGACTTTATGTCCCTCAAGAGTTAATTTGCGAATTATCTCAGAGCCAACCATTCCTGTACCGCCGGTTAATAAATAATTTGTTTTCATTATTAAAAGAACACGATTTTTGCTTCTTAGTTTACAATATGCATGAATTAATACCACACAGCGGATGGCGAACACATTATATAGCTGATGCAGATATCAATAGCCCTTTTTATGACAATCAGGGAGCTCCAGATAATGGGTATTACCATCGAATGTATGACTTTATCATTCATCCCGAATGGGACCATGTGGGATGCGAGACTTTATTTGTAAAATTAATTTTTGTTGATTATCCACAGGGTTTTGCGGTAATTGAACTTTTAGGTGAATGGAATGATACTATTCACAATGATATAATGGAGTTTAAAAGACGGTTGGTTGATTCTTTGATAGAACAGGGTATAGACAAGTTTATTTTAATTTGTGACAATCTTCTAAATTTTCATGGTGCCGAAGATCATTATTATGAAGAATGGTTTCAAGAAACAGCAAATGGTTGGATAGTTTTTCTGAACGTAAGGGAACAAATTGAGCAAGAATTAATCAATACTCGATTGAGCAATTATCTATGGTTTGGAAACCGATTTATTTTAACCTCTTGGCGGGCTCAAGATCCTTTGGCTTTATGTCAGAATATCGATTATGGAGTTTCTTTAGCACTCAAGTAAGAAGAAAATTTAATCAATCTATCTGAAATGCTAATTTCAAATATGATGCATCCAGTTGAATTTATCTTCGGATTCTCCGTATCGTATTGAGGATAATGCTTCTTTCATGCGCATGGCAATTCCATTCTTTGGAGTGGGGACAGAAAAAATTTCATCATTAAAACCAATTCCATTTATCTGGCTCACAACAGCAGCAGTTCCCATGCCAAAAGCTTCATTCAAGGACCCGTCTTTTAGCGCAGCAATTAGTTCATCTACTTTAATGCGTCTTTCCTCAATAGTAATATTCCATTCTTTTGCCAGAGTTAAAATTGAGTCTCGCGTAATTCCTGCCAAGATCCTATCCGATAATATTGGTGTAACTAATTTATTATTCAATACGAATGCAACATTCATAGTTCCTGCTTCTTCTATGTAATTGTGCTCAGCATGATCTGTCCATAGTACTTGGTTAAACCCTTCTTTGACAGCATTGTGAGTCGCAAGAAATGATCCTCCATAGTTACCTGCAGCTTTAGCATAACCTACTCCTCCTGAAGCCGCTCTTGTGAATGACTGTTCGACCTTCACCTTAACAGCTTTGGAGTATAACTCCCCAACAGGGCTTGTTACAATAGCAAATGTATATTCCTCTGAGGGTCTAGCTGCCACAAATTCAGAACTACTAAATAAAAATGGTCTCAAATATAGACTTTGATTTTCTCCTCTCGGAACCCAATCAGAATCCACTTTTATTAATTCCGATAAACCTTCCATAAATATCTCCTTAGGTACCTCAGGAATTAGCATTCTTTTTGCACTAACATTTAACCTCTTTAAGTTTCTCTCTGGACGGAATATTGCAATGCTATTATCTTTTTGTCTATAGGCTTTTTGCCCTTCAAAAACTGCTTGGCCATAATGGAGTGCATGCAGTCCTAATCCTTGACTCAGGCTCCCGTAGGGCTCAATGGCGCCTTCTCCCCAAGAACCATTTTTATATTCACAAATGAAAAC
>CAJWXO010000058.1 GCA_913049755.1 uncultured Cryomorphaceae bacterium | reverse complement strand
TGGAGAGAATAAAAAATATCCATTTGCTTCTTTGAAGAGATCTTGTACTATGAGCTTTAAAAGCTATACTCGTATCTCGAAAATTTAGAGACATTAAACAAACGGTTTTTTATTGTTTTCCAAATATAATGCCTTACCACTAACGGTTCAACAATTTGAATCTATTATTCGTTTTTAACTTCTATTTTGGTTAAAAGTTAAATTTTGATGAACTTTTCTTATTTGTCCAATGAGAATTAACGAACTTTACTTTATGACAAAATGGAACACATTTTTTGGCCCCGTAATAGAGGGCCAATTTTGTTTAGAATCATTGGATGAGTGGTTAAAAACCAATCAGAGTAATTATACGAAAATTATTATTCTAACTGATTCAAATGTCAATGAAATGTGTCTTCCTATTTTTTTAGCGGAACTAAAAAATATTGGTGAAACAGCAATTATTGAAATTGAGCCTGGAGAAGCTAGTAAGTCTTTTGAAATTGTTTCACAACTGCATCTTGCTCTTCTTGATAATCAGGCAGATAGAAAAAGTTTACTGATAAGTTTGGGTGGGGGTGTTGTCTCTGATATTGGGGGTTTTTTATCATCGACGTACATGAGGGGAATAGAACATATAATTGTCCCAACATCATTACTTTCCATGATCGATGCATCCATTGGCGGTAAGAATGGAGTGAATATTGAAAGGTTTAAAAACCTTTCCGGGACATTTTCTTCATCTCAAGGAGTATATATTTATCCGAATTTCTTAAAGTCCATGAATGAAAAGGATTTAATTTCTGGCTTTTCTGAAATAATAAAGCATGCTATGTTGTCTAGCAAATCCTTGTGGAATGATTGCATTACTTGTTCAAGTACAATTGAATTTATGGATTTGATCTCAAGAGCTGCAAAGGTGAAAATTGATATAGTAGAAAAAGACAATCTAGAAAGAGGTAATCATAGATTTTCTTTGAATATGGGTCATACGATAGCTCATGCAATTGAATATTTTGATGACTATAATATATCCCACGGAGATGCAGTTGCCGCTGGATTGTGGATAGAGTCGGAGATAGCTTTTGGGGAAGGTATGATAGACCGAGAATCTCTTGAGCTACTTCAAGATTTAATTGATAAATGGTGGCCAAGGCTAGACTTGGAAAATATTGACATATTGAAAGGAATGATAGCTGATAAAAAGAAATCTTCTTTTTCTAAAGACTTTTATTTCTCACTCTGGTCTGGTGTAGCAAAGGGAGCAATACTAACTGTTGTTTCAAAAGAGAAAATTCAAAAAGCAAAATCACTTTATGCTCACGGTTGAACTTCCTATTTCAAAAAGCATAGCAAATAGGTATCTGATTAAATGTGCCATTCATGGAGATTTACTCCCCAGTTATAACGAAAGTTGGTCGGATGACATTAAATCAATGCATAATCTTTTGTCATCAGAGATTGAACTTATTGATATTGGCTCAGCGGGCACAGTTTTCCGTTTTGGCTTGGCATATTGGTCCGCGCAAGAGGGTGTGAATAAGATCCTTACCGGTGATGATCGACTATTGGAAAGACCGATATATCCATTGATCAATTCGCTAATGGATTTGGGAGCTGATTTAACTCGATTAGAGGATGGTAGCTGGAGAATAATAGGAAAAAAGCTCACAGGAGGATCAGTTAAGATAGATTCTTCTATTAGTTCACAATTTGAAAGTGCATTACTTCTTGTTGAGTCATTAATGTCTTCCAAATTGGAAATTCAAAATATTTCAAAAGGAGTAAGCTTGCCTTATGTTAAAATGACTAAACTTATTTGTAAAAACTCATTTAATTGGCCGCCAGAATATGATTGGAGTAATTCATGGATTTGGATAGCCAGGGCATGCATTACGAACGAAGAAATTCTATTGAAAGGGCTTAGTGATGTTTCTATTCAAGGAGATGTAATTTGTGCTCAATGGGCCAAAATTTTTGGTTTCAAATTGACTAATATCGATGAGGGTATTTTAGTTAGAGGTCACCCAAGAGATTTTGACGTTATAGATCTTAATTTTATTTCATGTCCAGACCTCGTTCAGGTTTCTGTCGCTTTAGCAATCTTAAGTAAAACAAAATTCTCATGCAATGGTTTAAAAACTCTTGCTCATAAAGAAACTAATCGTTTTAAGGCTTTAATTGATGCTTTAATTTTACTGGGTATTGAGGTCTGTGATATTGAAAGTAATCGTTCCTTTTCTTTTGATTCCACTTCTTGGGAGCCGATAAATGACACTTTGAATGTTTCAAGTTTAGGAGATCATCGAATGTCTTTTTTTTGGGCAATTATTGGCTTAAAGCAGTCAATATATATTATCGATAGAGAAGTAGTAAGTAAAAGCTATCCTGGTTTTTGGGAGCAATGGGAATTAAAATAGAAGTGATTTTAAAAACTATTTCTTGGATTTAGAATCCTTAATTTATCTAAATTTCTTTTTTGGCTCTGGGATTAAAAATGCTTTATTTGTGAATCAATAATAAAGGAACTACTTCCCCATGAATAAGCTTGAATTTGTAAACAGAAATAAGAGTCTTTTCAGAAGCTTGTTTTATGTCTGTTTTTTCTTGTTGTTGGGCTTTGAAGATCTAACCGCTCAGAGTTTGAAGTACGCCGTTGTTGCTGAGAAATTGGAGATAGAAGATTTAAATGATCTATCCATTACCGATATGGTTATTGACTCCTCCGGAGTTTTTCTGATAACAACAAATAATAATGGCATATTTAAGTACGACGGTGAGGTGCTATCTCCAATTATTGATACTCGCAATGAGAAGACCAATTCTTTTTATACTTCCATCAGTTCTATTAGTCCTGATGAGTGGATTTTGGGAAGTATCGGTATTTATGTTTTAAAGAATAAGTCGATACGAAAAGATGATAATTTCCCTGATAGTATAGCGACTTGTGTTGATGTAATGAATACAGGTATGGGTCGTATTTATGCTCTTACAAGTTCTAAGCTTTATTATCGAGCAATAAATTCAGAGAAGTGGTTCCAGGAGTCAATCCCTGGATTAGATGGTGCCTATCAAATTTCTCAACAAAGGGGTAAGATAATAATCGCTTCAAAGAGTGGGCTTTGGTCTAGAAGTATTTCTGGATTCTGGACTCAGATACTTGACAAAACCGTTTCTTCTTTTATCCCATTAGGGGATCAATTATTAGCAATTACTGAGAATGGGCTGGAGAAGTGGGAAAAATCGAGTTGGGTGCTTTTAGAGCAAAATATAAAAGGCTACAATAGTTACACTGCAACGAAAGATGGTGCTGCTGTTTGGGTATATGGGGAGAGTGGACTTTGGTTTATCCAATCAGATGGTCTTTGCACCAAATTATATACTCATGGAGGTTTGTTTTTAGAAACAATTACCAATGGATGTTTGACAGGTTCTGGCGGTCTCATGCTGGCCGACGAAAATGCTCTAATTCGCATCAATTCTCCCTCTGTCTGGTATGATTTAAGAACGCTACCCTACAACATAGGCAAGATAAATTCCATTGCCCCGATATCTGGGGACTCGTGTTGGATAAATACTTCTGTTGGTCTTTTTTCACTAGGAAAAAATTCATTTGAAAAAATTCAATCTCCGGTAGGCGGAATTTCCATAGGGATTCTAAGTATTCCTAATATTGGAATTATATCATTTGGAGAATTTGGAGCTGCTCTATGGATTGATGGAAAATGGAACCATTTTTATAAAAAAGGATGGGTATACGATGCCCAAATTAGTGAAGGTGGAATAATGATGTCAACACCTCAAGGTTCTGAATTGGCGAAAAGAAATTTGGAAAATGAAGAATTATGGGGTTTTAAGTCTTTTATTGATTCTGTATTTGTTAAAAGCCCAAAACAAATTTCCTTTGGCGATGACTTTATTGGCTTTAGCACTTTTGGTTTATTTATTAAGTCAGTTAAATGTGAGCTTCAAAAAACATTAAATCCCGGACTATTAATTAGAGAGATAAATAGAAGCTCAGTTGAAGGTGGTGAGCCCATTGTTATTCGGTTGGGTATTCGGGGTGCTGAAAATTTATCTGATGAAATACTTCTCGAATACAGAGTAGATAAAGGGTTATGGGTCTCTATTGGTAGCGGGCGTCGAATAGTTTTAGAGCGCTTAAGACCAGGGGATCATAATCTTGAGGTAAGACCTGAAATGCCATATCAAGATTATATTTCACCCGTTTCTCATAATGTTAAAATAGAATATCCATCATGGAGACGCCCTGAGTATTTTATTACTGCCATAGGTTTTGTAACAATCATTCTTTTATTATTAGCCTTGGCTATGAGAAAAAGGAGAAAGGAGAAAAAAATGTGGTTAAAAGAAAAACTTAAATTGGAACGTATGGCCTTACGCTTGCAAATGAATCCGCATTTCACTTTTAATGCTCTTGAATCAATTTCGGCCTATATACTAGATAGCCAGACAAAAGAGGCTGTCATGTATCTTCAAAAATTCTCAAGATTAATGAGATATACTTTAGAGAGTGCAGAGCGGCCTTATGTCAGTTTAATGAAAGAGAGAAAAGCCTTAGAAAACTATATATCACTCGAACAAATGCGCTTTAAGGATGGATTCCAAAGTGTTGTTCAGTTTGATTCAGATATAGATGAGAAGGAACTAGTTATACCCCCAATGTTAATTCAGCCATTAGTTGAAAATGCTATTTTACATGGTTTAAGGCCTTTGCTAAAGGAAAAAAGAAATGATGGTATTCTCAGAATGGCATTCATGAACCATCCTCAATTGCCGGAAACTTTATTAATTCAGATTGATGACAATGGAGTAGGAAGAAGGGCTTCACGAATTAATAAATCAGGGGATGAAGGGGAGAAACGCAGTGCTGCAACAAAAATATTGAGTAGAAGGCTTGAAGCAATGCGATTAGAGTCTGGATTAGATCACAAGGTTCATGTGCAGGATATGGATGCGGGAACGAGGGTATCGCTTGTGCTACCGCTAATACGAAATTGGGAATTATCGGAGTAACTTTAAGTCATGTCATTTAATGCTCTTATTCTTGATGATGAGTCACAAAGCCGAAAAGCTTTGTCGCAAAAATTAAATTTATTTTGTCCAGAAGTCACTCCTATTTTTGAAGCTTCTCGAGTCCAAGAGGCATGGGATATTTTATTAGAAAAAAAACCCGATATTTTATTTATTGACATACATCTTTCTGGAGAATTAGGTTTTGATTTATTGGATAGAATTTCCTCTGAAGAAGTTCAATGGAGTGGGGCAATAATTTTTGTTACTGCTCATGATAATTATGCGTTACGAGCTATTAAATTTTCCGCATTGGATTATCTTTTAAAGCCTGTTGACCCTGAAGAACTAGTCAAAGCAATAAGGAAATTTGATAAAGCTTCAAATACAAAACCAAGGCTAGACGTTCTTTTAGGTCATGTAAATGATCGTGATAAAAAGTTAATAATTTCAAGTTCTGAGGGCCTACACGTTGTTCGAATAAAGGATATTCTCAGGTGCGAAAGCACCAGTAACTATACTCAGTTTTTTCTTCGAGACGGAAATAAAATGTTAGCTTCTAGAACTCTAAAGGAGTATGAAGGGTTGCTGACTCCTCATAACTTTGAGCGAATTCATAAATCACATCTGATAAACATGGATAGCGTAAAACGCTATGTCACTGCTGATGGTGGGTATGTTATCCTAGAAGATAAAAGTACAGTTCCAGTAGCTAATCGAAAGAAAGAGTTTTTGGTAACACGCTTGAAAGCTCTCTAAATATGATCATCTATTTTCTTAATTTGAAATGGAATATACCATACTTATTAACGTGGAAAAATCAAGAGGAAGAAGATCAAGATGAGGATCAGAATCAAATCGAAGCGCTGATTCAATTTCGAATAAGAGTTATTCGCTAATAGGAAATTGAAGAGCAAGTTCCCCAAGCATCCGATAATCATTGATATTCGAATATGCAGGCTTAAAAGTCTCCGATTTGAAAGAATAGGATATTTGTTTTTTAGGCGACAAAATATCTTTTAACTCAAAGAGAATTGGCCATGTCTTCCACGGCTCGTTTCATTTCATTTTTGTGATTTTCAATTCGCTGTCTCAACTCTATATCTTGAATCCCTAATATTTGCGCGGCAAGAATTCCTGCATTTGCCGCTCCGTTGAGAGCAACTGTTGCAACTGGAACTCCTTTTGGCATTTGAAGTATGCTTAAGATGGAATCCCATCCGTCTATAGAATTGCTAGACTTAACTGGCACTCCAATTACAGGCAAAACTGTTGATGATGCTATCATTCCAGGTAAATGAGCAGCTCCGCCGGCGCCAGCTATAATTACTTTTATTCCTTTTTTTGACGCATTTTTTGCATACTCTAACATTTTATCAGGTGTTCGATGCGCGGATATAATATCCATTTCGAAAGGCACTTGAAGTGCTTTTAGTTGATTTGCTGCATCTTGCATAACCGGCAAATCACTCTTGCTTCCCATGATTAATCCTACCATAAAGCAAAGTTAAAGTTTTTATTTATAGATCCCTACTTTGAATTTTTAGTAAAGATTTGAACTCTTTAGTTCTTTTTCTAGCATCAAAAATGCTTTTTCCTGTTGCAGTAACATGACCCATTTTTCTAAATGGTCTTGTTTGCTTTTTGCCATACAAATGCAAGGTTGTTTGATGGACTTTTAAAGCTTCGTTAAGTCCTACGAATTCAACTGGTCCATGGTGCTCTGGTTCTCCAACTAAATTGGCCATCGCTGCATTTGCAAGCAGTTCTATTTTACTAAGAGGTAGTTTACAAGCGCATCTTAGTAATTGTTCAAATTGTGAAATATTACAGGCTTCAATTGTAAGGTGTCCCGAGTTATGGGGCCTTGGCGCTAATTCATTGACCAATATTTCTCCTTTTTTTGAAATAAATAATTCCACGGCCAATAACCCATGTGTACCTATCGACTCCGCCACATAAATAGCAAGGTCCGAGCATTTATTCGAAATTTCTTCTGAAATATCACTCGGGCAAATAACAAATTCAACTTGATTAGCATTGTCATGAAATTCCATTTCAACAGGGGGGAATACTCTTATTTTTCCATTTGTATCCCTAGCTACAACCACTCCAATTTCTTTTTCTATATCTACAAGAGATTCCGCAATGGATTCCCCTTCAGGGAGGTCAATAGTATCTTTTTCATTTTTAATTACCTTGACTCCAAATCCGTCATATCCTCCCTCACTAATTTTCCAAACAAACGGGAAAGATTGGCTTCCATCGAAAATTGAATCTTTCAATGATTTCAAATTTTCATAAATAGCGAAAGGAGAAGACGGGATATTTGCATCTTTAAAAAAAGTCTTTTGCCTTGTTTTATTTTGAATAATTCTTAAAACGCGGCTCGGTGGAAAACAAGGAATGCCCCTTTTTTCCAGTGCTTCCAAAGCATCAGCATTGACGGTTTCGATTTCAATAACCACAGCGTTTGATTTTGAGCAGAATTTTAAGACTGTATCAAAATCTTTGAAATCGCCTTGTTTAAAATGATTTGCTCCTAATCGGGC
>CAJWXO010000057.1 GCA_913049755.1 uncultured Cryomorphaceae bacterium | reverse complement strand
AAGCTAATATTTTTTTCTTCACAATAATCTCGACAAAAGTACATAACCTTGCATCATGAATAAACGTAAATGGCTTCATGCAACGATGTCGATGATGGATCCACACTCTGAGGATTTATGGGATGCATTCAGAAAGAAAAATGTAAAGGCGACGCCCGAAGAGTGGGTGCGTCAGGATGCATTAAGAAGACTAATAATAGATGGTAAATACCCCAAAGAATCTATTTCAGTTGAAAAAGGGATTCAGGTTAATGGAATGTTAAGACGATATGATATTGCGATTTATTCCGATGGTAAACTTTGGATGCTCATTGAATGTAAAGCGGATAAAATCCCTCTTGATGACAAAGTCTGTGATCAGTGGATGAGATATAATACTAGTCTAAACGCGCCGTGGGGAGCATTAACAAATGGAAAACAATGGCGCGTTTTTCGTTCTAATGGAGAGGAAGTAGTTGCTGAACTACCAGTATTTGGTACCTTTGAGCTTTAAATACAGAAATGGATTTTACACTCAAAGCCTTATCTCCTTTAGATGGACGATACAAAAGACACACTGATGTTCTTTCGACTTATTTCTCTGAATTTGGACTAATATCATATCGAGTCAATATTGAAGTAGAATACTTTATTGCGCTCTCAGAAACAGGCATTACTGCTCTTAAGGATATAGGGTCAAAAGAAAAAAAATGGATTAGAGAAATCGTTCAAAATTTTTGTGAAGAAGACGCGTTGCGAATCAAAAAAATCGAGAAGACAATAAATCATGACGTCAAGGCAGTAGAATATTTTTTAAAAGAAAAATTTTCAAGTTTAGGGCTTGAATCTCAATCCGAATTTATCCACTTTGGTTTAACCTCTCAAGATATTAACAATACTGCTATCCCTCTTTCTTTGAGAGAATTCCACTTCGAACAGTTTATTCCAAATATTTCGAGTCTAATAGAAACTTTAAAAGCTCAATCCCAAGAGTGGGCTGGAATAACTATCTTGGCAAGAACTCATGGTCAGGCGGCATCCCCAACACGTTTAGGAAAAGAATGGCGAGTATTTATAGCTAGATTAGAAGCTCAAATAGATTTAATGAAAAGTATTCCTTTTTCATCAAAATTTGGTGGGGCTACAGGAAATTTCAATGCGCACTTTGCCGCCTACCCGGATACCGATTGGCATAATTTTGCCGAAAAATTCTGTTCAAATCTGGGTCTTAATAGGTCATACCCAACAACTCAAATTGAACATTATGATAATCTTGCTGCATACTTTGACTCTGTTAGGCGAATTAATACAATCCTAATTGACCTTTCTCGCGATATTTGGACTTACATCAGTATGGATTATTTTAAACAACAAATTATCGATGGAGAGGTTGGATCCTCTGCTATGCCGCACAAAGTAAATCCTATAGATTTTGAAAATGCCGAGGGAAACCTTGGAATTGCAAATAGTTTTTTTCAGCACTTGTCCCTCAAACTTCCCATATCTAGGCTTCAAAGAGATTTAACAGACTCAACAGTACTCAGAAACATTGGAGTTCCTTTCGGACATGGCTTGATTGCATTAAATAATCTCCAAAAAGGATTAAAGAAACTTATTATTAACAAAGAGAAAATTGATCAAGACTTAGACAATAATTGGGCAGTTGTAGCAGAAGCAATACAGACAATACTAAGAAGAGAGGGCTACCCCAAACCTTATGAGGCATTAAAAGACTTAACAAGAACAAACAATGAAATTAATAAAAAGACTATCTCTGATTTCATTAACACTCTTAGCATTCCGCAGTTAGTTAAAGACGAATTAAATTTACTCTCTCCACATAACTTTGTTGGGCGCTAATCATAATAATCAATCATAAATGACTGATTATTTCGTCAGCAATAGCCAATGAAGCCGTAGCAGCTGGAGATGGAGCATTTAAAACATGAATACCTATTTTACCTTTTTTTATAACGAAGTCGTCAACAAGGTTACCTTTTTTATCCAAAGCCTGAGCTCTTATTCCCGATCTGCCTCGCACCAGATCAGAAGCCTCTAAATTTGGCATAATTTTACGAAGCTCAGCTAAATATGCATTTTTAAAAAATGCCAACTTGTACTCTTTTAATCCAAAACGCCAATTCGATGCAAACAAATTCCATGTTCCCTGAAAGCTTAGAGAAGTCATTAAATCCATAAAATTAAATGAATTCCTATTGTAACCCTCACGAGAAAAAGAGAAAACCGCGTTAGGACCGCACTCCACGGTTCCATCAATCATTCTGGTGAAATGGACACCTAAAAATGGAAAATCAGGATTCGGAACCGGATAAATAAGGTTTTTTACTTTAAATCTTGATTCATTTTTCAATTGATAATAGTCTCCTCTAAATGGCACTATCTGGATATCCCCAGCAAGCCCATCTAATTTGGCTAACCGATCACTTTGAAGTCCTGCACAAAAAATTATTTTTTCCGAAAAAATAATCTCATTATTTGATAGCTTAATAAATGATTTATTTGACGTAGTTCCCAGATCTATGACCTTGGCCTTTGTTCTGAATGAGCCTTCATCTGCAACTGCGATGGCAATGAGCCTTTTTGTCATTTCTATATAATCAACTATCCCAGTCTGAGGTACATGAAGTGCATTTGTAGAATGAATGTATGGCTCCATTTTCTTCACTTCTTTTTTATCCACAAAACGAATACCAGCTAGGCCATTTTCTAAACCTCTTTTTGCTATTGACTCTAATTTTTTCAATTCCAATTCATTCTTTGGAACTACTAATTTTCCACAAATTTTGTGCATGATATTTTCTTCAAGACAAAATTTTAAAAGTTGATGATATCCATTTATGCATGTTTTCGCCTTTAATGATCCTGGAGTATAGTATAGTCCAGAATGAATAACACCAGAGTTTCTTCCTGTTTGATGAGTTGATGATTGAATTTCTTTTTCAATAACTAATATTTTCGATCTAGGGAACTTAAGCTTCAGTTTATAGGCAGTTGATGCTCCTATGATACCACCCCCAACTATTGTAAAATCGTAATTTTTATTTCTCAATTGTAACTTGTCGGATTAAAACCTTAATTGAAGTAAAAAGAGTCAATGCGTGAACACCCGACTTATATTGAATCCTAAAAATATGTCACCATTAGCCCAACTCCCAGGGTTTTGAGTTATCCACTGATTATCCGCCATTAATCTGCAGTTTGTTAAATGAAACTGGAATACATGTCCTCCCGTTTCTATGTCGATACCGACACTCAAAGCATTGAATGTTTTAGATGGCTGCTGCTGCCGAAGCATAATCTCTGAGGTCAAGGCCATTCGGTTTGTGAGTTTATATCTTACTCCTAGACCCAAGGCAAGTAAATCATTATTGTCATGAACTGTGGGTACCAAATTATAATGAACCAAAGTTGGTACAAGTTGTAACGAAATATTCTTATTAAATTTTCTCGCAATAATTATTTGATTAGTGTATGCCATGCGGTCTAGAAAATCATGATCGATTCCATCGGAGTATGGAGTAGTGACAATTGTAGCTGAACCGTAGTATGCCATTGAAATAGGGAAATCTATACATTGCGAACATTTTGATCTATTTGATTGACGCAATAGCTTTATTTTAGTAAAAAAATCATAAGTCTTAGCACCCGACGAACGCCCCGCTCCTATGTTTATCCAGGCTTTTGGAGAGTAACTATATTCAAATCGAATTTGAGCAATATCCATCCCAAAAAGATTATATAGCGGCCTATCATTTAACGCTCCAAATCTGTGTCCGACAATAAATTGACCTACACCCTCACCTGGTAACTCAATTGATTGCATATTTATAACCCGCGTACCTTTGAAAGTGGCAAATACATATGATTTTGTTGGATTAGAATCTACAGCATTTAACTCCGCTAATAAATCATCTTGAGCATTTGCTGCAAATCCAAATAATACGAATCCCACAAAAAGGATTCCTTTACGTATCGTTACATAATATTTACCCATCACAAATAAGCTATTGATTTAAAAATTTTGATTCAACGGTGACTTTAATTTCTTCAGCAATCTTTGTGAACATAAGTTTAGGAATTTTGATTTCAAAATCTTTACATTTCACAAAAAAATCTGTTTTGAGAATCACCGATAGATCCTCGAGTATATTCAGTTCTATTGGCACAGACATAACTTGTTCTACTCCATGCATTTTCATTTTCCCTTTCAATGTCAATGTGTAAGTACCCATTTTTTTAAAATTTATGTCACCTGAGATACTCCCATTCAAAGTAGCTTTTGGGAATTTTTCCGACTCCATATAGTTTTCATTAAAATGCTCTTGCATTAATGCATTTTTAAAAGTCAGTGATTGAATATTCAAAATATAAGCTATCTCTTTTGTCTCAATATTTAAAATGGCCATACCATCATTCAACGAAGCCTGAATATCTTCAATTGGTGTATAAGAATAAATATGTACGAAACTATTTTTACTCAACATCTTCTGGGCAAACAAACTAGAAAATGACAACAAGAACAGAACTAAAACAAGTGTTTTTTTCATAAAAATTTAATTTTTTGGTGCACCATTTGCGATCCACATATTTATCTTATCGATTGCACAAGAATCTAAGGTAGCATTTGGAGGCATTTTTAACGGATCAGTAATAGGTTTATTGATTCGGATTGAAAACTCTCCTTGCAGAACAGAGGCTTTGACAACTTCATATCTATCTAGGAGTAAACCTGCAGCAGGGGATGATCCTTGGTGACAGCCAACGCAAAACTGATTAACCAGTGGCTCGATGTCGGCGGACCAAGAAACATTAAGTAAATCACACTCAAATCGATTGTACTTGCTCTGGACATTATCATACGTGCACCCTGAGCATAAAATAGCGAATAAAAAGAGTAGTCTATTGTAACTTTTACTTAATTTGAAGAGATCCATTTATTGATAACGCATAAGATTAGACTAAGTTTTTATTTGAAAAATAAAATTTATTGACTCCGAACCATAAAAAAATTGCAATTAAAAAAAATACAGAAAGAACTAATGGCGATAACCTGAGGTCACCCGTTACTGTTTCTACCCATCCAACTGCAACCATTCCAAGAACCGTAGATAATTTTTCAGCAATATCAAAAAAACTAAAATAAGTCACGTATTCATCTTCTAGCGGTAACATTTTAGAGAATGTAGATCGACCCAACGACTGCAGCCCACCCATTACTAGCCCTACTGAAGCACCAAGAAGATAAAATTGTAATTCTGAGTTTACAAAAAAAGCAAGGATACAGATTACGACCCAAAGTGCAGAAGCTGCAATCAAACTGCGAATATTTCCGAATCTAGTAGAAAGTTTAGCGAAAAGCCATGAGCCTAAAATTGCAACAAATTGAATTAATAGAATCGTCAATATCAAAGAACTCGATTCGAGACCAAGAACTTTGGTCCCAAATAAAGAAGCAATAAGTATAACAGTCTGAACCCCTGCTGAGGCAAAGAAAAAACCCAGTAGAAATCTATTCAATCCATCGATTTTATTGAATTCTTTCAAAACTAAAAATAAGCGTAAGTAGCTCTCTCGTATATAACCCTTGTTTTTTTCTATTAAAATTGAAACACCTGAAGGAAGACGATATAAGGCAAATTCCCCCCAGCAAAGCCACCATACACCAACAAAAACAAAACTTAATCTTGTGATCAAAGCGACATCATTAATTCCCAACCAATTTGGATTTTGAATAAATACTAAGGATGCTATTAATACTAAGGAACTACCCAAATATCCCAGAGCAAAACCCCGAGCGCTTAAAGAATCTTGATCCTCTATTTTTGCTATGTCAGGTAAATAAGAATTATAAAAAACTAAACTTCCGCTAAAACATAATGATGCCAAATATGGTGATAAAAGACCCCACCAAATTAAACTTTCCGTAAAAAAAAACATACCAGCACATGCGAAGGAACCACAATAAATAAAGGCACGCATAAATGACTTTTTCTTCCCTGAAACTTCAGACAAAGCGCTGAGATAAGGAGTGATCAAACTAATTGTTAAAAATGCTGCAGCGACCACGAATGTATATGCGGCTGTGGTAGAAATATTACCACCGAAAAAAGGAAAACTTATCTTTCCTGCACCATCCATTACTGTAGCATAATAAATTGGGAAAATTGCAGTACTAATTACAAGACTGTAAGATGAATTCGCCCAGTCATACATTACCCAACCCCATTGGGTTCTGGAATCATTTGATATAGCCATAAATGGATTTTTGACCAAGGTATAAAAAGCAAATGGCTAAAACATCAAATGCTCAACCTTGTATGTTTTTTTAAGAACAAAAAGTGGACGAAATTCGCAACTCTGACGTAAAAAATAGGTTTAAAGAATACATGATTCGTTCAAATTATAAAAAAAAGATCAGGAACACATTTTTTTACTGGGAGGAGCGAATTTAGTAAGATTAATACCTTCAACAGCATCATGATACTCTTTTAAGGTCGGTATTCTACCAAGAATCGCAGAAAGTACAGTTACCGGAGTAGATCCAAGTAATGACTCTCCTTTTTTACGTTCTGAATCGGCAACAACGCGTCCTTTAAACAAACGTGTAGAAGTGGCCATAACGGTATCCCCTTTTTCCGCTTTTTCTTGGTTACCCATACAAAGATTGCATCCAGGTCTCTCCAGGTACATCATATTTTTATATTCGGTACGAGCAGAATTTTTAGGAGCATCGTCATTAAACTCAAAGCCTGAGTATTTAGAAAGAATGTCCCAATCCCCTTCCTCTTTGAGTTCATCAATAATATTATATGTTGGAGCAGCAACTACTAGAGGTGCATTAAATTCAACCACTCCCTTCTGAGCCTCTAAATTTCTAAGCATTTGGGAAACTATTTTAAGATCGCCTTTATGCACCATGCAAGAACCAACAAAGCCAAGATCAATGTTTTTACTTCCGTTATAATATGACAGTGGTCGTATTGCGTCATGAGTATATCTTTTGGAAACATCCTCATTATGGACATCTGGATCAGCAATCATAGGTTGTCCAATAATATCTAAATCCACTTCAAACTCGGCATGATACTTAGCGTTATTATCCGGAGTTAGAGCTGGTTTTTCTCCGCTTATAATCTCATAAATTCTTTTATCTGCTTGGTCGATAAGCCCTTGGAGAACCTGCGATTTATTATCCATCCCCTTTTTAATCATGATCTCAATTCTTGCCTTAGAAATCTCCAGAGATTTAATTAGAGTATCATCTTGAGAAATACAAATAGATGCCTTTGCTTTCATTTCAGCAGTCCAATCTGTAAATGTGAATGCCTGGTCAGCAAGTAACGTTCCAATGTGGACCTCGATGATTCTGCCTTGGAAAACATTCTCATCAAAATTATCAAGCATTTGAGATTGAGTGGCATGAACAACATCTCTAAAGTCCATATGGCTCTGCATTTCCCCTTTAAAAGTAACTTTCACGGATTCAGGAATTGGCATACTTGCTTCACCAGTTGCAAGGGCAAGAGCAACAGTTCCTGAGTCCGCACCAAATGCAACTCCTTTTGACATTCGTGTATGAGAATCCCCACCGATAATTATAGCCCAATCGTCAATTGTGATATCGTTCAAAACTTTATGAATAACATCCGTCATAGGAAAATATAT
>CAJWXO010000056.1 GCA_913049755.1 uncultured Cryomorphaceae bacterium | reverse complement strand
AGCTATTAAAGGTTCAATTTTTGCAGTTAAAACTGCAAAGAAATACTCATCAGTAGAAGGTTGTACAGCTGCCGCAGAAGCTAAATCTAAAGTGAAAGCATTTACATTTAATACATCGTCTCAAAAATGTACTCTTTACAAGACTATTCGTGGTGAGAGGAAAAATTCTCAATCTGTCTCAGGCAAGAAGTCTTAAATTAAATTAATTTTAAAAAGGGGCCTTTAGGCCCCTTTTTTTGTCCCTTAGATTCCTTTTATAATGATCACCAATGGTGTACCTTCATAAGCAATGATGAAAAATTTTATTACAACTCAGGCTTGGTCTAGATCCGAACTGCAAGATATTCTTGATTTTGCCTCTGAATTAAAGACTAGTCCTTTTCAGCCTTTGCTTCAAAACAAGTCAGTTGCAATGCTTTTTTTTAATCCATCCCTTAGAACTAAAACTAGTTTTGAAGTTGGCATCAGTGAGCTATCAGGTACAGCCGTTATTCTTCAACCTGGTAAAGATGCTTGGCCCATAGAATTTCAAGAAAATATCGTAATGGATGGAGAGTCTGAGGAGCACGTAAAAGAAGTGGCTCAAGTTCTTTCGTCATACTGTGATTGTATTGCCATTCGAGCTTTTCCAAAGTTTGAAGACTGGAGTGAAGATAGAACAGATCATGTAATCAATAGTTTTGCCAGGTATTCAACGGTTCCAGTGGTGAACATGGAGACAATAGAGCACCGATGTCAGGAATTAGCTCATATTCTCACCTTGCAGGAGCATTATGGAGACCTTCAGGGCAAAGATTACCTATTGACATGGACTTATCATCCAAAACCTTTAAATACAGCAGTGGCTAACTCAAGTCTTCTTATTGCCAGTAAATTTGGAATGAATGTTAAATTGCTTTGCCCTTCGGAAGATTACTTGCTTGATAAAAGATATATGGATGCTGCAACTGAAAATTGTTCTAATGAAGGGACGTCATTTACCATTACCCATGATGTTGAAGGCGCTTATAAAGGAGCTGAGATTGTCTACGCTAAAAGTTGGGGCTCTCTGGTTCATTATGGGAATTTGGAAGCAGAATTGAGATGCCGAAAAGATTTTAAGCACTTTATTGTTGATGAGCAAAAAATGAATTTAACAAATAATGCAGTTTTTAGTCATTGTTTGCCATTACGAAGAAATATCAAAGCAACTGATGCAGTAATGGATTCAGAATACTGCCTGGCAGTTGCAGAGGCATCAAATAGAAAGCATGTTCAAAAATCCATGCTTACAAAAATTTTATAGGTAATTTTTATGAATAAAAAAATAGTTTTAGCTTTCTCTGGCGGCCTTGATACAAGTTTTTGTATTCCATATCTTCTTGAGCAGAATTATGAAGTCCACACACTTTTTGTGAATACTGGTGGAATTCCAGCGAAAGAAGAGCGAGCGATTACGAAAAGAGCGATGGAGCTGGGTGCAAAGAAACATCTCAATGTAAACGTAGAGAAAAGTTTATGGTCTGAGATTCTTACGCCTCTAATTCAGTCAGGTGCTCTTTATCAAAACAAGTATCCAGTTTTGTGCTCGGACAGGTACCTCATAGTCAAAGAATCAATTAAGTTGTGCGAGAAGTTGAAAACAAAAAATATTGCACACGGATGCACTGGCATGGGAAATGATCAAGTGAGGTTTGATCTTTCAATTCGTGCTCATGGCAAATATGAAATTATTACACCTATTCGTGAAATTCAAAATCTTACAGATAATGTTAGAGGTTATGAGGAGGACTATTTAAAAGCAAAAGGTTTTAAGGTCTCATCTTTGCATAAAAAATACAGTATTAATGAAAATCTCATGGGCGCAACAATTTCTGGATCTGAGATTGATGTTTGGGATGAGCCCTCTAAAGATAGTTTTGTTCTATGCAAGCAACCTCATCAGTACCCTAAAAATTCTAAATCCTTAAAGATTAAGTTTTCTAAAGGTAAGGTTTTATCTGTAAATGATAAAAAGATCTATGGCCCTGATCTTTTACGAGATCTAAATAAAATGGGTGGGTCCTATGGAATAGGCCGCTCTGTTTTCACAAGCGACACCATTATTGGCTTAAAGGGACGTTTTGTTTTTGAAGCACCTGGTATCACTATCCTCTTAGCTGCTCACAGAGCCCTAGAGGAGTCCGTTTTAACTGATAAACAACATGCTTTTAAGGCTGAGGTTGGTCAATCATGGGTTAATTTGGTCTATCGAGGTTTCTTTTTTGAGCCATTAAGAGAAAACCTCGAATCGTTTTTATTGGACTCTCAAAAAAATGTTTCTGGTGAGGTTACTCTTTCTTTGACACCCGGAAAAGCTGAGGCAGTAGCAGTGAAATCAAAAAATATTCTAAAAAGTCAGGAAGGGGCTTACGCTCAATCAGCAACTTGGAGCGAAGCTGAGTCAAAAGGCTTTATTAAATTAATCGGCCAAAGCACCTCAACTTGGTCTTCGATCCATTATAAAAAATGAACTCAGATTTAGAGCTTTGCTTAAAGCACTTGGAAGCACTTGTTGCATGTGATACCTCCAATCCTCCAAAAAAAATTCAAGATTCAGGGCTATTTAATTACCTAGATTCATTGGACTATTTGGAGCCTAGTATTTCTGACTTGGGCGATGGCTCTTACAACATTCTTCTAATTAAAGGGCAACCAGAGTACTTATTTAATGTTCATCTAGATACAGTGCCTGCAGGCGAAGGGTGGAGAACCAATCCTCACGTCCTTTCAATCCTTGATAACAAAGCGTATGGATTGGGTGCATGTGATATCAAAGGAGCTGCAGCTTGCCTTTTAACTCATATAGAGAGCGGTTTGGATAACTATGCTGTTTTATTTTCTACAGATGAGGAGGCGGGACAAAGTACTTGTATTAAAGAATTCATAAAAACTCAACCAAATTTTAAAGGAGTGATAGTCTCCGAGCCCACGCAAAATTTGGGTGTTACATGCCACAGAGGAATTTTTACAGGTACTCAAGAATTTTGGGGTAAATCCGGTCACAGCTCTGATCGAAGAGCTATGCAGGACAATGCTATTCATAAACTTACTCATTGGTGTCACGATGCACTTGATGCAGCATGTTCCTTTGACGATCAATCGATTGGGCCACTTCAGGGACTAGCTTTCAATCTTGGTATCATTGAGGGTGGAATAAAACCCAATATTATTGCCGATTCAGCAAGCGTTAAGTTTGGGTTCAGACCATTGCCGGGGCAGAACGTTGAGAAAATTTTAGAATCTCTTAAAACTGAGACCAATACAAATGAATCGTGTTTTACCCCGGGATTTGTTGCGCCGGCTTTACCTGCAGATGGCAATACAGAGGCCTTGGAATTAATGGTAAAAGATCTAGGTTTAACTCTTTCCCAGCCGGTCAATTTCTGGACAGAAGCATCATTATTTAGCGAGGCTGGTTTGCCGGCAATTGTATTCGGACCGGGAGACATATCCAACGCACATCAACCGAATGAGTTTGTTGAGGTCTCTGAGTTATCGCAAGCATTATCGATCTATCGAGACATAATCAAATGAATCCTGAATCTCCACTGTTTATAAAAGAGACAATCTTAAAACTCCTTGGCGCCATAGGCTCAGAAAAAGAAATCAAGAAATACATAGAAAAGTACTCTTCATCAGAGCAAAGATTTGCCATCATTAAAGTTGGTGGATCTGTAATTCAAAACGATTTAGATAATCTAGTTGCCTCTTTAGTTTTCTTGGATCAAGTCGGCCTTAAACCAGTAGTAATGCATGGCGCAGGTCCAATGCTTTCTGCCGCCTTGGATAAAAAAGGAGTTAGTTTCTCTTTTATTGATGGCCAGAGAGTAACTTCACCAGAAGTTAGAGATGTAGCGCATGATATTTTCAATGAAACCAATCAAAAAATAGTCGAAGCTTTAGAGTCCTATGGAGCAGCAGCAGTTGGACTGACCAGCGACATTTTTGTGTGCAAGAAAAGCAAGCCTGAACTAGGCTTGGTTGGTGAAATAGTCCAGGTGAATGTTCCATCAATAACTCAAGTTCTAGAATCTGGTGGTATACCTGTCATTGCTCCAATTGGAAAAGACAGCGATGATATTCTGAATGTCAACGCAGACTTGGCCACCGTAGAGCTGGTCAAAGCAATGAACCCATATAAGGTTATCTTTTTGTCTGAAACAGGCGGTATTTTTAATCAATCCAATAAACTCATAGAAACTATTAATCTTGTGCTGGAGTACGAAGATTTAATGCATCAAGATTGGTTGCATTCAGGGATGAAATTAAAATTAGAACAGGTGAAGACATTATTAGATCATCTTCCTAAAACATCATCAGTTTCAATAACGCAGCCGATAAATCTTCCACAAGAGTTATTTACAGATTCAGGCTCAGGAACACTTGTTAAGCATGGCTACAGAGTTAATCAGTTTCAGTCTCCAAATCCCGAGATTCAGTCACAATTTAAGTTAATAATAGAATCTTCATTTGATGGATCATTAGATAATAATTTTTTTGAAAACTCTGGTGACTTAAAAATATTCATGACTTCTTGTCAAAGAGCAACAATTGCAATTTCCAATGACTTTAAGGTTCCCTACATGGATAAGTTTGGAGTAATCCCCGAAGCGAAAGGGGAAGGCTTGGGAGCTGGGGTATGGCATGAAATGCGGAAGACATACCCTCAAGTTTTTTGGCGATCCAGATCAACAAATCCAATTAATAAGTTTTATTCTTCAATCTGCGAAGGTTGCCAAAAGAATTCAGAATGGCATATTTTTTGGATTGGAATATCGGATTACTCCTTGCTTAAAGAGTGCATCGAATATGCTCTAGATAAACCCAAGAGCGTGACTTAGATGATTGCTAAAAAAATTGGACTGTTGGGTGGAAGAGGCTATGTTGGTCAGGAAATTTTAAAACTACTTAATGAGCATCCATCTATCTCTGTAACGTCAGTGTATTCATCATCTCATGCAGGGGAGTCAATAGAAGGTTACGCAAAGGATAATTTAGTTTACTCATCAATAGATTTAAATGACTTAAAGCTTTCTGATGAGGATGCTTATATTTTAGCCCTCCCTAACAACGAAGCTCAACAGTATGTTGAGATCATCTCAGAGCATAATCCGGATGCAACTCTCTTAGATCTGAGCTCGGATTTTCGTTTTACTGATCTCTGGCAGTATCGTATTCCTGAGCTCTCAGGGCCTGTCTCTTCATCTAAAATTAGTAATCCAGGATGTTATGCCACTGCTATGCAACTTATGCTTGCACCCCTTGTAAGCGAACTTCATGGGCATGTGAATCTCTTTGGAATTTCAGGTTTTAGCGGAGCAGGAGCTTCTCCCAACGCTAGAAATAATCAGGACGCATTGGCGGATAATGTTTTAGCCTATTCGCTGGTTGATCATCTCCATGAGCAAGAAGTTAAACAACACATGTACGATAAAATTTTATTTACACCGCACGTTGGAAATTTTTTTAGAGGCATCCACATAACGTGCAACATGATTTTAAAAAATTCGATGTCCAGAGAAGAGGCCAAGATAATTTTTGAAACATTTTATGCTGACAAACCATTGATTAAGATTCAGTCAGAAGCCTCGAATCTCCAGCAAGCTCGTGAGACTTCTTTTGTTTTTATTGGAGGCTTTGAGGTTGACGAAAGCATCAAAAGACTGACTTTTTGCTGCAGTATTGATAACCTCTTAAAAGGAGCTGCAACTCAAGCAGTCCAAAATCTTAACAGCGCTTTCGGTTGGGAAGACAATGTAGGAATTATTGAATCATGAAAATTTGGAACAAAAATATAAAAACTACCAACAATTCCATTGATGTATTTTTATCTGGAGAAGACATTGTTCTAGATCAAGAGATTTTTCTCTATGACATTGAAGCTTCAATAGCTCATGCCGAAGAACTTAAAGCAATTAACATTCTCAGCAACTCTGAGTTTAAAAAAATGATCTCAGCTTTAAAAAAACTTGGCAAGTTATTTCAAACTAATAAATTTAAACTCACTAAGAAATATGAAGACTGCCATTCGGCAATAGAGGATTATTTAATTAAAGAATTGGGTGACTTAGGTAAAAAGATTCATACTGGCCGCAGTCGAAATGATCAGGTTTTAGTTGCTATGCGTCTTTATGCCAGAGATCAACTTGATAGCATTCAATCATTGAACCTCAAGATTGCGAAAGCCTTCCTTAGCAAAGCATCTCAGCATTCATCTGATGTTATGCCAGGGTACACTCATTTACAAAGAGCCATGCCTTCAACCTGGGGCTTATGGTTTGGAGCCTTTGCAGAGTCATTTATTGATAATGCTGAATTACTTGCTAACACTCAATCTTGGATGAATGTAAATCCCCTGGGTACCGCAGCAGGATACGGTGTGAACTTACCAATCAAAAGAGACATCAGTACAAAAAAACTAAAATTTAAAAGAAAGCAGCTTAACAGTCTTTACGTTCAGAACAGCAGAGGAAAATTTGAATTGGAGCTTTTGAGTTCTCTAAAGCAACCCATGCTGGACCTAAGAAAATTTTCTTGGGATGTTAGTTTATTTACAACCCAAGAATTTAATCTATTAAGCATGAGCTCTCAGTACCTTACTGGATCATCCATCATGCCCAACAAATCTAACCCCGATGTGATTGAGGTCATGCGAGCAAGCTACTCTATCATTGCTGGTCATTATTCAGAGCTAGAGAATCTCATGTCACTGCCGAGTGGCTATCACAGAGATTTACAATTGACCAAGCGCTCACTCATTCATTCGCTTCATTCTGTAAGGGAAACATTGGCTTTGTTGCCCGACCTTATAAGATCTTTAAAAGTTAACAAATCAAAATCCAAGGATTTAATTGATGAAGATATGAGAATGACAGATCGAGCCTATGATTTGGTTCAATCCGGTATGCCATTTAGAGATGCGTACATGACTGTAAAGTCTAACTTAGAGACTGATATGAAGCCCTTGAAAAAAATGAAGCTAAAGTCTTCCTCAGGCTCACCAGAGAATTTAGAGCTTAAAGTCTTGACCTCAAGGCTGCAGAAACTATCTAAGATCTAGCTAACTTTTGCTTTTCATTTTTTAATATGAGAGTATTAATAAAGGATGAATAAAGCTATCAGAATTCAAAAATCTGAAGCAGCCAGAAACAGGCGCCACATTCGGCGAGATGTTGCTGAAAAAAAAATTCTTAATGAGTACGCTCGATTAAGAAAGCAAAAAAAAAGTAAGTAACTGGCAGCTTTTTTGAAAAAACATGCATTTTAATTGCAGGGATACCTTTTAACTTAAATACCCTTGTAAATTACCTGCATCAACTCTTTAATACCAATATGAATGAAACAAAAAAATTTTTAGATAAATGGTACCAAGGCTATAGATCCGACGATCCACAATTTTTGGAAGATATACTTGATGAATCTGTTGTTTTCTCATCCCCAATAGTTTTTAAGCCCATAGAGGGCAAGGAGATGACAAAGCTTTATTTGATGGGTGCAGGCATTACTTTTGATATGGAAAATTTTAGTTATGTTCGAGAAGTTGTAGATGGACTAGATGTTATCCTCGAGTTTGAAACATTTATAGGCGATGTCTCAGTTAATGGCGTAGACATGATTAGGTGGAATGAAGAGGGCAGAATCGTTGACTTTAAAGTTATGGTTAGACCTCTTAAGGCTATTGGAGCGCTTCAAATAAAAATGTCAGAAGCTTTAGATAGTTTTCAAAAATAAAAAAAAGGAGCTTAAAAGCTCCTTTTTTAATACATAGCTTATTA
>CAJWXO010000055.1 GCA_913049755.1 uncultured Cryomorphaceae bacterium | reverse complement strand
TCACTCAGTTTTTTCCCTTTTAGATTATCACTGATAGACCCAAGCGGTAAAAAATCAACATCAAGATTCTCAGTGGATTTAATAAGCGATTCAATATGAGGTCTAGTATCTCTTGTAGGGTTGGTCGAGGGAAGAACTGCAACATGAGTATATCCACCATTAGATGCTGCAGAAGAAAGGGTTAGGTAGGTTTCGCGTTGCTCAAATCCAGGTTCTCCGCATCGGCTTCGAGTATCAATCCATCCGGGACTTATCCATCTACCTCGGAACGATTCAAGTATTTTATACCCTTCTTTTTTTTCAATATTGTCAGTAATAGCTGTTATTTGGCCATCTTTTATCAAAATATCTTTTTGCTCTCCATTGTGCGGAGATCTAGGGTCAGTTATAATAACTTCAGGAAGAATTAGTTTCATCTTATTTTTCTAATCTTGCATTGTTTAACGTAAAATAAAATCCATTTTTTGGACGTTTCTCAAGCTCTAGAATTCCTGAAAATGTTCTTACAGCGTCTGTTTCGATGATTTTTTTTAAATCAGTTATCTTTAATCCAACTATGCTTTCAGGTCCAGCGCCTCCGCAAAAGTAACATGAACTATATGGATATGCAGAAAGTACATAACTTCTTTCTTTTACATTTAATGGTAAAACATATCCTGTAATTGATACTTGGATGCCATTTAGTTTTTCAATAGGTTTTGGGAATACCCCTTCGAGTGTCCAAATACCTTTAGATTCCTCATAATATTCTGTGAAAGTAGTGCTTGACAGCATTTTCCAAGACACCTTTATTGGCAATTCATTTGTAGATGAGGACGTTAAAACAACGATCAAGAAAAGGAATATAAATTTAGGAATCAACCAACGCACGATGCAAAGGTATTCTTTGTAGCCATATCCAAGGTCCAACAGAAGTTAAAATTGACAAGGCAATACACCCAAATATCCATTTCATATCGTATGACAGATCCCAATAAACTTCCTTTTGAAGGATTTCATTCAGTGTGATCGAGGTGTATTGTCCAAACCAAATAAGAGCTAATCCTATATAAGTCAATAGAATAGCAAAGGACCCTAGGATAATGTTCTGCCACAGAACAACTTTTGCGATTTTCCACCATGTTGCTCCTAAAGCTCGAATTAAGGCATAATCACTTAGTCTCTCTTTAATATGAGATTGCAATAGAAAAAACATTATTAACGCTGCAGTCACAAGGAATAAAAATGAAATGCTACTGAATATTTTCGCACTTTGGTTCATCCAGTTTAAGACATTGTTAACTTCGAAAGCAGGAGATATTGACATTATTGAAGACTCTTCTTGGATTTTTTTTGGGATTAATAGTTTGTCTAGTGGATTGTCTATTCTAGCTAAAACTGCAGTATAATTGGAGTCCGAATAGCCATGAGCTTTCCAGACAGAGCTGATACTACCAATTATTAGTCGGTTCCATGATGGAGTTTTGGAATAGATAATGCCTGAGACTTTGTAAAAGGCAGTTTCGTGGTTATGATCGTGTCCAATTAGTCCATGTGTACCATGAAATTTATCTCCAATTTTAAGTTCTGTTTGTTTCGCTACATTATGGCCTATTATTACATCATGATTCTCCTGAGGGAGATTGCCTTTTATCTCCAAATAACTGATATGATTCCATGTCGCGCTGTCGCAGCCTAATATTCTAAATCCCTTATAATTATCTCCATAAGCAATACGTCTGACATTTTGTAAATTATAATTGCTAATAAGCTCTTCAGCCTCTGATCTTAGAATATTCCCATTTGGTTCATTTAGATGAAAGACATTAGCGAGAATTGATTGAGTAGGAGAGCCCTTAGCTGAAAGAAGAAGATCAGTATTTTCTAACTGAAGGTGAAGGGCATTTGAAACACCATTATTTAACCTTTGAATAGATGAAAAACCTAATAATGCCGTAGCCCAAATTAAAGAGATAAAAATGGTGCTACTTCTTCTTTTCCAAATAGCCTTCCATGCAAAATAAAGTGAATTCATTACTACTATAATATAACTATTTGGTCAGCAATCGAGTCAAGACGATTGTCATGACTTGAAACTAAAATTGAACATCCAGTTTCAGACTGATGTTCTTTGAATAAATCCATTAGGATATTTGTATTTTCTTCATCTAACGCCGCCGTTGGTTCATCAGCGAGAAGAACAGGGGCTTGTGATATTAAAGCTCTTGCTGCGCTTAGTCTTTGTTGCTGTCCCAAGCTTAGTTTGTTCACCGCTTTTTTCGATAAATCAACAATGCCTAGTTTTTCTAAAATATACTCACTGTTTTCAGATTTAATTCCTTTTGACCATTCACCAAGTTTAATATTCTCAATCACTGTTAAAGATTGCCAGAATAGTGGTCTTTGAGGAAGTATAGTAAGAGCATTTTTTCTCCAGTCTTTAGGAACGATATTTTTACTTATTTCACCGTGGCCTTCAATTTTTATGTGGCCTTTTAGTAATGGAACTAGTCCTGCTATAGAGTGAAGAAATGTTGATTTCCCTGAACCAGAGTGACCTTTTAAAAGCAGTAATTCTCCTTTTGAAATCCTTATGCCTGGAAAGGTTATCGAAAAGCCATTAAGATCTGACTCGATTATGGAACTGTTTAACATGTTAACTATAAATATTTAATATCTCAAAAGAGCGGACCCCCATGTGAAACCAGCTCCAAAGGCTGCCAAGCATACAATATCTCCGCGTTTGACACATTTTTGTTCGACAGCTTCACTTAATGCAATGGGTATTGAGGCAGCTGTTGTATTTCCATATTTCTGAATATTATTGAATACTTGATTATCCTTAAGTCCAAGTTTTTTCTGAACAAATTGAGATATTCTTAAATTTGCTTGATGAGGAATTAAACAACCGATATCCTCCTTACTCATTCTGTTTTTATCCAGTGCTTCATTTATGACTTGTTCAAACCTCACAATTGCATTTTTAAAAACAAGGGTGCCATTCATCTGTGGGGCAAAAGTTTCTGGGCTGATTTGATTCCGGTCAAGTTTATCAATCCAATGAATTGCAGAAGGGCCTTTCATAGATAATTCCAGTGCGTTTTTCCCCTCGCTGTGCAAATGAGTACTGAATATTTCACTAGCGTTATTCGATCTTGAAATGATAGCTGCTCCGGCACCATCTCCGAAAATGACACTCAGATCTCTGCCATTTGTTGTTTTGTCTAGAACTGGACTCTGCAATTCGGAACCAATGACTAAAATATTTTCATATTGACCCGTCTGAATATACGCATTTGCAACACTCAGAGCATAAATAAACCCGCTACAGGCGTTACGTATATCTGTTGCCCCAATTGTATCGAGACCAAGGAGATCTTGAACAAGGACGCCATTCCCAGGGAAGTAATGATCAGGTGAAATTGTAGCAAATAGTATGTGGTCAATATCTGATTTATTAATCCCTGAGTTCTCAATAGCTTTCAGGGAAGCTCTGTAACCCATTTGGGATGAGCTTATTATATTATTAGGGTCCACCCATCGCCGGCTCTTAATTCCCGTTCGCTCTTGAATCCATTCATCGCTTGTATCCATAATCTCACTAAGATCCTGGTTGCTGACAGAACTTGGGGGTAAAAAGTGTCCGAGGCCGCTTATTCGAGATTTGTGCATAGGTTGATTTTTATTATCTACTTAAGAATGACGTAGAGAATCGAAAATACAATTTTATTGAAGGATTATTAATTTAAATTATCGTGAAATTCCTGTTGTGAATATTATATGAATAAAATTCATTATTTGTAAAATGGTCAGATTCGGATCTATTAACTTTGTTGTATAAATCAGTCACGAAATGTTTGATAATTTAAGTGAAAAAATTGACAAGGCGATTTATCGCCTAAGTGGTCGGGGAAGAATTACGGATATTAACATTGCTGAAGCAGTTAAGGATATTCGAAGGGCTCTTGTTGACGCTGATGTAAATTATAAGATAGCCAAAGAGTTTACAGATTCGATAAAAGCTCAGGCTTTAGGTCAAGATGTCATAAAGGCCGTCGAGCCTGGTCAAGTGATGATCAAAATCGTCAGAGATGAAATGTCAATATTAATGGGAGAAACCTCTCATGATATATCTTCAGAGAATGGCCTAAACACAATTTTAATGGCAGGGCTTCAAGGGTCTGGTAAGACAACGTTTACTGCCAAATTAGGTTTTTTGCTGAATCAAAAAAAACGAAAAAAGGTTCTCCTAGCAGCTTGTGACGTGCACAGGCCTGCAGCTATAGACCAATTGAATACTCTTGGTGAACAAATTGGGTTGACTGTCTTTTCAATGCCGGAGGAGAAGAACCCCATTGTAATTGCGTCAAAGGCTCAAAAAAAGGCCAAGGATGAGGGGTATGATTATTTACTAGTGGATACGGCCGGGCGTCTAGCTATTGATGAAGCTTTAATGCAAGAGATTTCCTCAATTCACAATATCTTGAAACCTCAAGAAACTCTTTTTGTTGTGGATTCAATGACTGGTCAGGATGCAGTCAATACGGCAAAAACTTTTCATGAGGCCCTCAATTACACTGGGGTAGTCCTCACCAAACTTGACGGTGATACAAGAGGTGGGGCAGCTCTAACGATTCGTTCTGTTGTTAAAGTTCCAATAAAGTTTATCGGTACAGGTGAAAAGATGGAGGCAATTGATGTTTTTCATCCAAGTAGAATGGCAGATAGGATTCTCGGCATGGGTGATGTCATCTCTCTTGTTGAGCGTGCACAGGAATCTTTTGACCAAGAGGAGTCGAGAAAAATTTCCAAAAAAATAGCAAGTAATTCATTTGGCTTTGACGATTTCCTAAAGCAAATTGGTCAAATTAAAAAAATGGGTTCTGTTAAAGATTTGATGGGTATGATTCCTGGCGTTGGAAAGGCCATGAAAAATATGGATATTCCAGATGATGCATTTAAATATATCGAGGCAATGATAAAGTCGATGACGCCGTCGGAAAGGTCTAATCCTTCTATTCTAAATGGTTCAAGGCGCGCTAGAATCGCAAAGGGCAGTGGCAGGGCTATTACTGATGTAAATAAACTAGTTAAGCAGTTTAATGATATGAGTAAAATGATGAAAGTTATGCAAGGGAAAGGTGGACAAAGGAAAATGATGAATATGATGAACAATAATCTTAGATAATGGCATTAATTTTAAGCGGAAAAGATGCTGCAGTCTCGTTTAAAAATGAGATCAAGATTAATGTCCAGAAACGCATAGATGATGGTAAAAGCGTTCCTCATTTGGCAGCGATACTTGTTGGAGATAACCCAGCTTCATCTGCATATGTTAGAGGGAAGGTTAAGGATTGTAAAGAAGTCGGTTTTAAATCAACTCTTATTCATCTAAAAGATGATGTCAGGGAAGAAGAGTTGATTCAAAATATTCAGATGCTTAATGCGAATATTGAAATTGATGGATATATAGTTCAACTTCCTCTGCCTGAAAGAATAAATGAAAAAGAAATTCTCCTTGCTATTGACCCAATGAAAGATGTTGATGGATTTCATCCTGAAAATATAGGCCGCATGGCTCTAGGGCTTAAAACATATCTTCCCGCTACGCCATATGGAATATTGCTCCTTTTAGAGCATTATGGTATTGAAACAATAGGCAAGAATGCTGTTGTTGTCGGACGTAGCCATATCGTCGGCTCTCCCATGTCTATACTGCTGAGTTCAAATATTGAATTTGGTAATGCTACCGTGACTTTAGCTCATTCCAGAACTAAAAACCTTATGGAAATAACTAAAAATGCGGATATTTTAATTGCAGCAATTGGAAAGCATTCCTTTATCGATAAAAATTATATTAAAGATGGAGCTGTGGTAATAGATGTTGGGATAAATAGAGTGTCTGGAAAACTTCATGGTGATGTTGATTTTGATTCGGTAAAAGACATTGTCTCTGCCATTAGTCCTGTTCCGGGCGGGGTGGGTTTAATGACTAGGGTGGGTTTATTAATGAATACTCTTTTAGCTGCGGATGGGAGAGATTAAAAGCGAATCCCTTCCGCTTATGGAAGCCTTTCGCACAATTCAGGGTGAGGGCGCCCATACTGGACTTCCTTCGTTTTTTTTGAGGATTGGGGGTTGCGATGTAGGTTGCCATTGGTGTGATGTGAAAGAATCATGGGATCCTAATAAGCATCCGCTAACTGCTATTCCAGATATCTTAAAACAAATAGATGGTAATGATAGAACAGTTGTCATTACTGGGGGTGAGCCTTTAATGTGGGATATGACGACCATAACTCAGTCTATTAATCAAATGGGGAAAAGAGTTCATCTAGAGACTTCAGGGGCTTATAAATATTCTGGTATTTGGGATTGGGTATGTTTGTCTCCTAAAAAGAATAAGCCGCCGCTCAAAGAATGGTATCAGAGAGCTGACGAGCTTAAAATAATAGTTTACAATTTGGATGATTTGAAATGGGCTGAAAAACATGCTGAAATGGCTAGAGAAGAGTGTCAGATATTTTTACAACCTGAATGGAGTAAAAGAGAGCATATTCTGCCCGCTATAATTGAATTTTTAGAAAAAAAACCTAAATGGAGATTGTCATTACAAACTCATAAATACATAGGCTTACCGTAGTAGCTATCTAGCCTTGTTGACTTCGCGCTCCACCATGTCAATGCCCTTTATAGATCTGAGGTTTGTAGCTAATTGACTTAATTGTCTTCGATCTGATACATTCACGGAAATAGTCCCACTAAAAATCCCTTCCGACCCATTTATATGCAAGCTGATGATATCCATATTCATTTCATTGGAAATGACTTGGGAGACTTTTAGAAGTAATCCACTTGAGTCAACGCCTGAAAACCTTAAAGTGGCATTAAAGTCGCCGGAAGCATTTTTTGCCCATTGTGCCACTATCACTTTTTCTGCAAAGCGTCCCTGAAGGTTAATAGATTCTGGGCAATCGGTTCTGTGCACTTTAATACCATCGTCTTCAATGAACCCGAATATTGGATCATCCTGGATCGGGTGGCAGCAATCAGACATATGATGGTCTAGAATCACGGAATCTGGTCCAAATACAATCCTTCCTGAATCTATGCTTAAATCCCTAAGTTTTGAAGGTTTAGGTTTAAACCTTTTCCTTAAATATTGATAAAAGCTCCCGCTTTCTTCTTGAATAAAGCTTCTGATGTGTTCACCGTGATATTTCCCTGATCCAAACCTGGAGTATAGGTCACTTGGAGTTTTAATTCCAAAATGATTGAGCATTCTTTGAACACGGCTTTGATTCCAATCGAATTTGGCTTTTTTCATCACTCTCCTTAGAAGTCTTTCTCCTCGTTCAATAGACTTTTTTTCTTCATTTTTAATAAAATGACGGATTGTCGTTTTAGCTTTTGGTGTTACTGCCCAATCGATCCATTGTTCATTGGGTGTTTGATAGTCGCTACTGAGAACTTGAATTTGATCTCCACTTTGAAGTTCATATGATAGCGGAACTAGCTTTCCATTTGCCTTAGCTCCGAGAATTTTCATCCCAAGATCTGTATGAATTTCGAAAGCAAAGTCTATTGGAGTTGCGTGTTTCGGAAAGGTTAGCATTTTGCCTTGTGGGGTAAACGCAAATATTTCTTTAGAAAACAGTTGAAGCTTAAACTTATCAACAAAGTCAAGAGCGTTATCTTCTTGATTTTCAATATTTTCACGTATAATACTTAACCATTCGTCTAAAGCGGTATTCCCAGAGTCATCCTCCTTATATCGCCAATGAGCAGCATAGCCTCGTTCAGCTTCTAAATCCATTCTATTTGATCGAATTTGGACTTCTATCCAATGTCCTTCAGGTCCCAT
>CAJWXO010000054.1 GCA_913049755.1 uncultured Cryomorphaceae bacterium | reverse complement strand
AATTGTGAACTTAAGCTTAAGGATTTTTCTTTTTGATAAGGTGTGATTAAAACAGATCCCCACATGCCATAGGCTCCGCTGAACTCTTGCGCATCTTTGAACTTCAGAACTGCTGCTCTTTTTTCCAGTTCGGGATTCCCAAGAGCCAAAGTGCCTGCAACAATTAGTAGATCATTGGCCATACCTCCTTGATACCCTTGTCCCAAACCAACAATTGTATCACCAACATCGACATTTAAACCCTCCGCTAATCTTTTACCAAGCCACACAGGTATATTTTTTTTAAAGTTGGGATTAAAATTCCCTGATCTCAATCTATTTTTCCAAAACGCAGTATCCTCTTGTTCAAAGTCAACACCCATCCATTGGGCAACAGAGCTTTCTTTTTCGGAACTTAATAAAGCGAACCCTGTTAACCTTGGTCTTACACTTTTGATTCTGTTGTCATTTTCGAGAGTTTTCTTCCATTGAGGATTCTCGGGGATCGCCAAATCTATATTTTGAGAAGGCCAATAAGCACTATCAGAGACTTGGATATATCCGGATATTCCCCCAACAAGGGTGTCAACCATATGTTCGTAGATGCCCAATTGAAAAGACCTTAATGAGATCGCAAAAAAAAGCGCAAAGGTTACTGCAGATCCAGTAATTGCGCTGCGCCTTCTATTCCTTCCTAGATTCCTCCATGCCATTGTTAAGGATAAATTCATGACTCTAAGTTTTTCATTGTTGATTCTGTGAAAAAGCTTTGCTTCAAGTCGGGTCGCTTTTTCCAAGCTAAAATTTTTAATTCTGTCTTTTGCGTTCCTTTTTTGGCACTAAACTTAAGTGAAATAGGTATTTGAATCCCATCAATAATCTTGTATTCCAGAAAATCTATCTGTTGAATCAAAGCTCCTTTTTTATTATAAACCTCTAGACGACTTATACTTCCATTTTGTTTGTTTATGAATGCATCAATATGATCGTGAGCAACAGGGGTTTCGGGTAAAGGGACGCAGCGAATAAAATGACAAGATTCGTTATTTATAGTAACAGAAATTTTTAATTCGTGACTAAAATCTTTTGATAAAGAAGCTGTCCCGAGGATATTATCAAATTGTGCATCAGTCCCCATCCACCCTTGAGCAAGCATTGAGGAAGGCAGTTTGATAATGCGATTTGTTTTGGGAGAATATGTGAAAATCTTTTTCCCTGCTTTCATATAAATCATTCCAGAATCCCGTTTTGGAGATATTATTTCAACGATAGAATAGTTATTATTTAAGCTCCAGTTTCTCAGTTTTATTTTCCTTGTATACCTTGGCCTTTCTGACGTTATCTCCATTTCGGAATAAGAAGCTATTTGCTGACTTCCATTCTCAGCTTTTTGTAAAATTTTCACTGGGTCTTGACCGTGTATGGAAAAACTTAAAATAATTGAAAAAAAAGAAACAATAAATTTATTAAACATCGTTGTGGTAAGATCTTCAGGTAAAATTAATAGATAGCTTCTCGAACAAATACCCGAATCTAAAAATAAAATGTAAAATTTTATTTTTTCTGACAAGTTGTCGTTTGAAATTATTCGGCATTAAATTTGACCATATCAATGATAAATCATATTTAGTTCAAGACATACTTTAAAATTATACATTATGTATCCAGAAGATTTAATCGAACCAATGCGAAAAGAATTGACAAATGCTGGGTTTCATGAAATCCGTGAATCTAATCCGATGGAAGATGCCATAACGAATGGGAAAGGAACAACTTTAGTAGTCATAAACTCTGTCTGTGGTTGCGCGGCGGCAGCTGCAAGACCAGGAGTTAGAATGGCAGTCGACCAAGCATCGAAAAAGCCTGACCACTTAATAACAGCATTTGCCGGAAATGATAAAGAGTCCGTAGATAAAGCAAGAGATCTCATGCTTCCATTTCCTCCATCATCTCCATGTATGGCCTTATTCAAAGACGGGGAATTAGTTCACATGCTAGAACGTCACCATATAGAAGGAAGGCCAGCCGAAATGATTTCAGAAAACTTGATGTCTGCTTTTACAGAACACTGTTGAAGATTATTAGTCATAGATTTTAAAGTTTTCGTTTTCGAAACGAACTCATCCCTTTTCTTAAAAAAAACAATTGAAATGGACTTATGGTAAAATTTACTATAGTGTAAATTATACACTTTCATTATTTCGATATATATTTAACTTTCAATAATATCTTGACAATGAACTGGAAACATACTATTGGTGCAGCGATATTTTTTTGTATTTCTAGCACTTCAATTATTGCTCAAACTATAATTTCAGGTACGGTTTCCGACAAAATATCAGGCGAACCAGTCCCTTCTGTTTCTGTAAAAGAAAAAGGAACAAACAATGGCTCTGTTACAAACTTTGATGGAGAGTATTCGATTGAAATCGCCAAAAATGCAGTTTTAGTATTTTCTGCTTTGGGTTTTGAAACCATTGAGAATGAGATTAGTGAAAATGTTTTAAATGTTTCTTTGAATCCATCATCTAACGAATTAGATGAAATTGTTGTCGTTGGATATGGTTCTCAAAATATAAAAGATTTGACAGGCTCATTGGTATCGGTAAAATCAAAATCTTTTCAGAAAGGCGCTTTTTCTACTCCCGAGGCACTGATTGTGGGGAAAACCCCCGGTGTTCGAATTACATCGAATAGTGGTATGCCAGGAGCAGGGAGCAGAATTAGAATAAGAGGAGGATCCTCACTAAATGCCAGTAATGATCCTTTGATTGTTATTGATGGACTTCCTTCTGATGGTTTGGGCTTGCTGAACCCTATGGATATAGAGAGTTTTACAATCCTTAAGGATGCTTCTGCAACTGCGATTTATGGATCAAGGGCAGCTAATGGAGTTATTCTTGTTACCACGAAAAAAGGGAAAGCCAGCGAATCATTTGCGGTAAATTTTAATTATTTGAGATCTACAAAGAGAGTGAATAATCGAATTGATGTTTTAAGTACAGATCAATTCCGTAATTTAATTGCTGAGAAAGGGACTTCTAGTCAAGTGGCGAGGCTTGGAACATCCGACCCAGATACATATACCGATTGGCAAAACGAGATATATCAGACAGGTGCGGTAAATGACTACAATGTATCACTCTCAGGGGGTCTCAAAAAAATACCTTATCGCTTAGGGTTAGGCTACTACAAAGAAGCAGGAGTTTTAAAGACATCGCAGCTGGATAGATATAGCGCAACCCTTAACGCCACGCCAAGCTTTTTTAATGGCAAATTGAAAGCAAATACAAGTGCGAAACTAATAAGTTCAGACAATGCTTATGCGAATCAAGGCGCTATAGGAACTGCTGTATTTTTTGATCCCACTCGACCGGTTTTATCAGATGATACAAGTTCTTATGGTGGATATTTCGAGTGGCTAATGCCAAATGGAAATCCATCGGTCCTCTCGCCAAGAAATCCCGTTGGGCTATTAAATCTCAGAGAAGATCTTCAGAGAAATAATCGTTTTTTAGGTAATATTCTTTTTGATTATCAACCAATATCGTCAAAAGACTTGCATTTATTTGTGAATATTGGTGGAGAACAATCATCTACTAGTGGTACAGTTCGTGTTCCTGGTGATGCCGCTATGAATTTCAACAATGGAGGAGAAGACAATCAATATCAATCAACAAGAACGAATAGACTGATCGAATTATATGCTAATTACAAAGAAGATTTAACTAGTAATATTAGTTCGGATTTTACCGGTGGGTATTCTTTCCAGCATTGGAGTTCATCATCTCCTACCTATCCTAATTTAAGTGCGTCAGGAGATACAATTTCCCCTGCAAATCCTAATCCTTTTTTTACGGAAAATGCTCTTATGTCATTTTATGGGAGAGCCAATTTTAATATTAGTAATAAATATTTGCTAACCACCACTGTCCGCTCTGACGGATCTTCAAGATTTTCAAAAACAGCACGGTGGGGATTCTTTCCTTCTGCTGCTTTGGGATGGAATATTAATGAAGAAGATTTTTTTAAAGATCTCAAGTTCTTGTCAAGACTAAAATTAAGAGTTGGATATGGAGTTACTGGCCAGCAAGATATATTTAATGACTACGGATATATCCCGAATTACAATTATGGAACAGCCACAGCTCAATATCAATTTGGTAATTCTTTTGTTGATGTTCTGCGGCCGGATGCCTATGATTATAATTTACAATGGGAAAAAACAGCGACAAGTAATATTGCATTAGACTATGGTTTTCTAAAGGGAAGAGTAAATGGCTCTATAGATTTCTACAACAAGAACACAACAGATTTATTGGCAGTTATACCAATTCCTGCTGGAACAAACTTCTCAAATAGTGTTTTAACCAATGTAGGTGCAATGACTAATAATGGTCTAGAGGCATCAATAAATTTTGTACTAATAAATAACCCGAATACCAATTGGGATGTGGGCTTTAACGCTACGAGAAATCGAAATCAGATCACAAAATTGTCGATAGTTCAAGACACTTCGTCACCGGGAATCCAAGTTGGCGGAATTTCTGGCGGAGTAGGAAATACTATTCAGATCCATGCTTTAGGAATGCCGATGTTCACGTTTTTCACCTATGAACAGATATATGATGCCAATAATAAACCAATTGAGAGGAGCGGAAACATTGATTCTTATTCAGGGATTGTAGATGTAGACGGCAATGGTAAGATTGATAATTATGAGGCATATGTTGATCAAAATGGTGATGGGATTATCAACTCTAGTGATCTTATTGCTCATGTGAATTCTAGTCCCGAGCCTCGGCAAATGTTTGCGTTTAATACATCGTTTTCGCATAAGAGATTTTCTGGAGGCATGACTTGGAGAGCAGAGACAGGTCAGGTTATGTATAACAACCTGAATGCAACTCATGCCAATTATTTTGAGGTTGGAGGTTCGATGCGCCATTTGAATAATTTAACGACAGATTACTTGAATTCAGAATTCAGGTTCCCTCAATACTTATCATCATATTATTTAGAGGATGCCTCTTTTTTACGTTTAGATAATTTATATCTCGGTTACAATTTTGGAGCACTATACAAAGATCAGTTTGCTACTAGCGTAAACCTCTCTCTACAAAATGCCCTAGTAATTACAAGCTATTCGGGTTTAGACCCCGAGGTCGCAGGTGGAATAGACAATATGATTTATCCCAGACCTAGGGTATTTAATATACAAGTCACTGTTAATTTTTAATTGATATAAAATGAAGACTTTAAAATTAATTGGTTTTGCTTTTTTAGCGTCAGTACTATCAGGATCATGTTCCAACGATTTAAACTTAACTCCACGATATGGACTAAATGCGGACGCAGTTTATTCAGATCCAGGGAATTATATTAATGTTCTAGCTAAGTTATATGCAGGACTGGCGATATCTGGTAATAAAGGTCCAGCAGGAATGCCAGATATTGGCGGCATTGATGAAGGGTTTTCTCAATATGTTAGAGTACTTTGGAATCTTCAAGAGCTCCCTACGGATGAGGAAGTATGTGGCTGGAATGACCCAGGAATACCTGAGTTAAATTCGATGACTTGGAATGATAACAGTTCTTTTGTCTCAGCCATGTATTACAGAATTTATTATCAGATCACCCTGGCAAATGAATTCCTCAGGTACACGGATTTTCAGTGGATGGATGATCATACATTTAGCGATCAAGAAAAAATAATGATTACAGATATGGCAGCTGAAGCAAGATTTTTGCGTGCTTTAAGCTATTATCATGCTTTAGATTTATTTGGGAATGTGCCTTTTGTTGATGAGACAGACAATCCTGGATTATTTTTCCCAGAGCAAATAATGAGAAAAGATTTATTCAATTGGATTCTTACAGAATTAAATAGTATCGAGCCATTATTGAAACCTGCCTTAACAGTAGATTATGGAAGAGCAGATAGAGGCGCGTTATTGGCATTGAGATCAAAATTATATCTGAATTCAGAGGTATATACTGGGCAGCCAAATTATGAAAATTGTATGGCCGATTGTGCTTCTTTGATTAGTGTGGGTTACTCGTTAGAGCTTGATTATGCTGATAATTTTAATGCGGATAATCATCTTTCGCCAGAATTTATTTTTGCTGTAAATTTTGATGGTAATCGCACCAGAACATATGGAGGAACAACATTTTTGCTTCATTCTCATTTGGGAGGTTCCATGGATATTCCTTCCTTTGGCACAACTTCTGGTTGGCAGGGAAACCGCGCTACGAAAGCCTGGTATGATAAGTTTTCAGATACTTTAGATTCTCGACGAATGGTTCATCTTGATGGACAAGAGGATACAATTACAACGATCGGAACTTTTACAGAAGGTATTGCAATTACGAAATGGAATAACACGAATCGGGATGGTTCAGTGGGATCTGAACCCGTAACTTTTGTGGATATTGATTTTCCTATGTTTCGGCTTGCAGATATTTATCTAATGTATTCGGAATGCGCGGCTCGAACAGGTCAGAATACTTCTGACGGAGTTGGTTATTTTAACTTGATTCGCGAACGTGCTTATGGAAATAGTTCCATGAATATTTCTGCATTAAACCTTCAAGAAATTCTTGATGAAAGAGCTCGGGAATTATATGGAGAGGGGCACAGAAGATCAGATCTTATTAGATTCGGACAATTCACTGGAGGAGATTACTTATGGCCTTTTAAAGGGAATGAGCAATTTGGAACCTCAACAAGTTCACATTATAATTTATATCCAATACCCTCTTCGGATGTTCTTTCAAACCAAAACCTGGTACAAAACCCAGGCTATTAAATCAATTCTAATTAATTAAATCAACACTATGAAAAAAATATTTACACTAGCGTTGGCATTAATGATGTCAACAATGGCTTATGGCCAAGTAGATGTCGTGTATCATGTGGATGTAGCAGATTATGTTGCCTCTGGAAATACGATTGCGGCAAATGGAATTCGTGTCGGCGGTAATTTTGCTGCTCAAGGAGGCACAAATGGATCTAACGCTATGTTAGATTGGAATCCAACGGATTCAAATTCTGCAATGATTGATTTAGGCTCAGACTTATGGCAGATCACAGTAACTTATCCATCCACTTCAATTGGTGTTACGCAACTTTACAAATTTGTCAATGGAGATTGGGGAACCAATGAAGGAACTGATACATTAACATCTACTATCGCAAGTGATAATTGCGGTACCGATGATGGTGCAGGGAATATCAACAGGGAGCTTGTGGTGCCATCAGTAAATGGAACAATATTGAAATATTGCTGGGACAAATGCTATCAGTGTGATGGTTCAGCAGCTTCTATATCAATAGATGAGGTTACTTTAGAGGGTCTTTCAGTTTATCCTAATCCTTCTAATAGACCTGTCTCTATAAGTTTTGATTCCAAGACGGATGAGTCAGGAATGATAAATGTTTATAATGTTTTGGGGCAGCGAGTGAATTCATTTAGTCATGATATTTTTGCAGGAAAAAATATCGCAAATTGGAATTTGAATACTGCATCGGGAGAAATAGTTCCAAACGGGACTTATCTCGTTGAAGTAATTGTAAATGGGGAAAGATCAATCCAGCGAATTGCTGTAAGTCTATAAACCTATCTCTTCATATTTTTAAAGGCCGGCATGTCCGGCCTTTATTTTTAATAAATAATTATATGAAATATTTCATTTGTCTCGCTATTGGACTATTGACTTTTTCTGGTTTCGCGAATCAACCTTCGGGAATTAGAATTGACCCTCCTCATTGGTGGGCGGGAATGAATTATAGTTCTCTTGAATTATTAATAGAAATAAAGCTTAAGTCAAATGAAAACTACATAATTTCAGAGGTAATAGGCGATAATATTTCGATGGTTAAAGATGAAGAAGCTCAGAATAGAGACTACCATTATGTGACTCTGAATATTGAACCTAATGCCCCTTCTCAGAAGTTGAAAATTATGGGCTGGCGAACGGGAGGGAATTCTAGGGTCCCGATATCAATTACTTATGAGTTTAAGAGTCGAAGAAAAAATCTTCATGAG
>CAJWXO010000053.1 GCA_913049755.1 uncultured Cryomorphaceae bacterium | reverse complement strand
AACAACGAATCTTGACTATGAATTTGTTGATGGGTACATCGATACACCAAATAGAATAGCGATACAACTAAATAAATCTATTCTACCCGTCCAAGGCTCTGGAGCCAATGGTTTTGTTGTAACATCAAACGGAGTAACCCAAACAATAGTTGCGATAGAAAGTGACTCGAACCGATCAAGAGTATTGCATATTGATTTAAATTCAGGATATAAATTTACAGATGTTCTAAAGCTAAGTTTCAATGGTAATATACAGGCTAAAGACGGGACATTACTTCAATCTTTCACCCTCGAAAGCATTGAAAATTTACTTCCAAGTGTACATTTAATACCCGGAAGAGTTGAAGCTGAAGATTATCTCAATTCCGTAGGTATTTCTCTCGAAACATGCCAAGACATTACAGGTGGACAAAATATTGGCTATTTAGATCCAGGAGACTATATAGACTATGAAGTTCTTGTGCTAAATAGCGGTATGCATAAAGCAGACTTTAGAACAGCTTCTGAAAGTGCTGGTGCTTTAGATATTCAAGTTGTTGATTCGACTGGAACCGTCTTAAGCACTCTACTTTCTGCCAGCTTTCCTGCTACCGGAGGATGGCAAAACTGGGAAACCTATTCTTATAATTTACCCCTTACTGCAGGAGAACAGATACTTAGACTTTACATAACACAATCTCCATTCAATTTGAATTGGATCGAATTTTGGAATGGAGGAATCCAGTTACAGGAAAATGGAATACGGCAAAATATAATTACCTACCCTAATCCTTCTGTGGATGGTTTAATTACAGTAGAAATGAAACAGCAATTGAACATACGTTCTGTGCAAGTAAAAAACTATTTAAATCAAGTTGTTCATAGTTCCATGCTCACTCAAGAAAAAGGATCTCTCAACTTGAGTTATTTACCGAAAGGACTTTATCTTCTAGAGTTCCAAAATCATAGCGGTGAACGAATTGAAGTGATAAAAATCCAACTGCAATAAAAAAGGCCCCTTTTGGGGCCTTTTTGCGGTGAGAGCGGGATTCGAACCCGCGGTACGGTTACCCGTACGCCAGTTTAGCAAACTGGTGGTTTAAGCCTCTCACCCATCTCACCTAAAGGTAGTTAGAGATATAATTTTTCGATTGATATTTCCGTCTAATTGAGACTAATTAAGGAAATATTTTATATCCATACCACTAGGGTCGGCAAATATAGAATTTGTAGAGCAATTGAGACTAAATAATAAGTTCAGATAAATAAAAAATATAATTATTATTTAAAATCGAATACAATTTATAGTAAAGTATAACTAGGAATGTCAAAAATTGAATTTATTGAAAGGACATCTCACTTTATCTTAGCCATAATAATACACCTACCCTTGATAAAATGAAAGAAGTTGTTATCGTTAGCACCGCAAGAACTCCAATTGGAAGTTTTAATGGTGCTTTAAGTAGCGTTAGCGCTACAAAACTCGGAAGTATCGCCATTAAAGGAGCTTTAGATAAAATAGGTCTAGATCCTAGCCAAATTCAAGAAGTCTATATGGGCTGTGTCCTTCAAGCTAATTTAGGAATGAATCCTGCCAGGCAATCAGCATTGGAAGCAGGACTATCCAATAAAGTTCCGTGTACAACTGTCAACAAAGTTTGCGCATCAGGGATGAAATCCATCGCTCTGGCAGCACAGTCGATAAGGTTGGGTGAAATCGATATCGCAATAGCCGGAGGTATGGAAAACATGAGTCAGGTTCCTCATTATATTCCAGGAAGTAGATCAGGGTTTAAATTCGGAAATACAAACCTTGTAGATGGGATCATAAAAGATGGATTGTTAAATGTCTATGATCAAAATGTCATGGGTGTTTTGGCGGATCATTGCGCGAATAAATATGAGTTTTCTCGAGAAGAGCAAGATAAATATGCCCTTCAGAGCTACCATAGAAGTTCCGAAGCATGGAAGGAAGGGAAATTTAATGAAGAAGTTATTCCCGTGGAAATAAAAGACCGGCGTGGGAACATAACTATTGTGAATAAAGATGAAGAATTTGGAAATATTAATAAGGAAAAAATTTCTAAGCTGAGACCAGCTTTCACTAAAGATGGAACGGTAACCGCTGCAAATGCTTCAACGCTAAATGATGGTGCAGCAGCTCTAGTATTAATGTCTTTGGAAAAAGCATTGGAATTAAATTTAAAACCAATTGCAAAATTATTATCAAGTGCAGACTCCTCTCATGAACCAGAGTGGTTCACAACTGCTCCTTCAAAGGCAGTTCCAAAAGCAATCGAATCAGCGGGATTAAATCTTAAAGAAATAGATTTTTTTGAATTAAATGAAGCGTTCTCTGTGGTTGGATTGGTAAACATGAAACTATTGGGGATTAATTCAGATATAACCAATATCAATGGTGGAGCTGTTTCTCTTGGACACCCACTCGGATGCAGTGGAGCCAGAATAGTTGTTACTCTTCTTAGTATTCTAAAGCAGAATAACGGAAAATATGGAGCTGCAGGTGTATGTAATGGAGGTGGTGGAGCTTCGGCAATGGTCTTAGAAAAACTTTGATAAAATGTTGACGGGTTACGGATTTTCGTTATTTAATATTTTGGCTGTTCGTCATGAACCCAGCCATAAAAGGGAAATGGTAAATCAAGCTCTTTTTGGAGAGCCCTTTGAGATCATAGATGAACATGAAGAATGGAGCAAGATTCGACTAGCACATGATGGCTACATCGGTTGGGTTTTAAACCAACAAATTCAAAAGATAACCTCTGATGAGTACCGTCAATTAATCGACATTCCTCAGTATTTAGTGAGCGATACATTAGATCTCCTAGAACATCATTCACCAAGTAAAACCAGAACCGTGGTAGCGGGCTCTCAATTGCCTTTTTACAACACTGAGGAAAAAACAATTAAAGTAGGAATCCAAATATTTACTTTTAGAGGAAGAACGTCTTTGCGAAAACGAACCCGTGAAGAATTATTGATGAATGCCTACTTATATTCAAACGCTCCATATCTATGGGGAGGAAGAAGTGCTTTTGGTATTGATTGTAGCGGACTTACTCAGATGGCTTATTTGTTAACTGGAATGTCCCTGCTTAGAGATGCCAGCCAACAAGCAACCCAAGGAAAGACTATAGATTTTTTAGAAGAAGCCAAGGCCGGCGATTTGCTTTTTTTTGATAACGAGGAGGGTGTTATAACTCATGTAGGGATCTATGTAAGAGAAAATCGTATTCTTCATGCCAGTGGAAGTGTGCGTATTGATGGAATTGATCAAACCGGTATTTATAATTCCGAACAGGGAAAGCATACCCACAAATTGCGACTTATTAAAAATTATTTTGACTAACTCAAGAATCTCTTAATTATTACTTATCTCTAAAAGGCTGTCAGAAAGAAATTTTAATCTATCACTATCTTGCTTCAATCGAATAGTCTCGATCCGCCATACATCCCTCTCAATACTTGTTTTCTTCAATCGAGGAACCACCGAATCCAATTCAATCTTAAAATCATCTAGGACTATTTTCATTGAGTCAATTTGAAAAATCAATTCTTTTGTCCCCTTCTCGGTAAGAGCAAGACTCTTTTCAAGAGAATCATTATTCGTATTGAGTAAATTTAATCGCGTAGATAATTTTATACTATCTCTTTGCAAGTTCATCACTCGAGTCTGCTCCATAATCAGATGCTCTTTTGGCACTAGACAAGAGGATAAAGTGAATAATAAAATAAAAACAAGAACATTACGCATACTGTAAAGATATGTAGGTCAAACTTACTGCGCAGTTGTATCTTGTGCATATGCCAATAATTGATGTTAGAAGCCCCGGTGAATTCGCCAAAGGTCATGCAACTGGAGCTATTTCTATTCCATTATTTTCTGATCAAGAGAGAGCTGATGTCGGCACTACATATAAGAAAAAAGGGTCAAGCAAAGCCATTCGATTAGGACTTGAATACGTTGGTCCAAAAATGTCTAAAATTGTTCATGCCGTTGACAAGGTGTCCAAAACCAGTCCAATAGAACTCTATTGCTGGAGAGGCGGAATGCGAAGCCAGTCCGTAGAATGGCTTCTAAATACCGCGGGACATGAAGTTAATCGATGGGAAGGCGGTTATAAATTATATCGACAAAAGGTTTTGCAAATATGGGGATCTGATCGGTCCTACATGGTTCTTAGCGGACTTACCGGAAGTGCCAAAACTGAAATATTGCGGGAAATGATACTTCTGGGTGCCCCGGTAATCGATTTAGAAGGCCAGGCGAATCATAAAGGTTCAGCTTTTGGACATATCGGTGAAATCTCACAGCCCACAGTAGAACAATTTGAAAATGACACATCGATTCAATTCGAAGATTTAAAAAAATCAAAAAGAATATGGCTCGAAGATGAATCACGTTCAATCGGACGTATTTGGCTACAAAACAGCTTTTTCGATATAAAAAAAAGAGCCCCAATTGTTTTAATAGAGAGAAGTAGGGAGGAAAGAATTGAACACCTTGTTTCTTTATACGGGCAGGCTGATCCAATAGAATTAGAATCAGGTTTTGATAAAATAGCTAAAAGATTAGGTCATCAAAACGCTAAAAAAGCAGCAGAACACATAGGTGCAGGAAGGCTAGACTTAGCTGCTGATTTAGCACTTGCTTATTATGATAAAACATATAGCCAAAGTATCATAAAAAAACAAAGTCAGGTACTAATCAAAATTGACATTACCGGGTGTAACCACTCACAAGCAGCAATAAAAATACTTGATCAAACTAAAGAATTATGAGTGATAATAGTATTAAACTAACCTCTTTTAATCCTGGTTCTGGATGTGGATGTAAAATTGAACCCAGTAAACTTCATGAAGTATTAGAATCCTCTAATTTCGATCCAAGCCAGTCATTTGATAAATTGATTGTCGGACATGATCAAAATGATGATGCTGCTGTTTTGGATATTGGAAATGGACAAGCTTTAGTTCATTCTACAGACTTCTTCACCCCTATTGTTGATGACCCTTTTGAGTTTGGGAATATTGCTGGATCTAATGCCATAAGTGATATTTATGCCATGGGAGCTACCCCTGATATGGCTTTAGCAATTTTAGGTTGGCCCATCGATAAATTGGGATCTGAAATGGCTGGGAAAGTTTTGGCTGGGGCTAGAGAGGTATGCAAAAAAGCGGGTATACCATTAGCGGGAGGCCATAGTATAGATATCCCCCAACCTATTTTTGGTTTAAGTGTAACTGGCCGGGTAAGAATCGGAGAATTGAAAAAAAACAATGGTGCCAGGCCCGGGGATTTATTATATCTAACAAAACCTCTTGGCATTGGAGTGATTGCTACAGCAATGAAAAAAGAATTGGCTAATGACAATGATACCCAATGGGCGCTAGACACAATGAAAAGGCTCAATTTTGAGGGTGCGGAACTGGTAAGAATTAGTGGTATTCATGCAATGACAGATATTACTGGTTTCGGTTTGGCTGGACATCTACATGAAATGATGAAAGCTTCAGACTGTAGCGCAAGAATTGACTTTGATAAGATTCCAAAATATGATTACGCAAGGCTAAAAGAACTATATTCTCTGCAATGCATGCCCACAGGAACCACAAAGAATTATCTAGCATACCATAAAGACATATCAAAAGTTAATGGGGAAGAACTTTTTATTCTATTTGATCCTCAAACCAGTGGGGGTTTATTAATTTCTGTTGACCCAAAGAATAAATTGGAAACGGAAAATATTCTTCAAAAATACGGTTCAGTAAATTGCATTGGAACTGTTACAAATCGAAAGGAAAAATTAATTAACTTAAGATAAAGCAATGATAACTGCAGAAACTAAGTATTTAGGAAAATTAAGATGCAATAATGTGCATTTAAAAAGCGGTGCTCAACTCATTACTGATGCCCCGATTGATAATCAAGGGATGGGTTCATCATATTCACCCACCGACCTAACTGCCTTGAGTTTAACAACATGTATTATCACGACAATAGCCATCTATTCAGATTATAAAAAAATCGATATACTTTCTATAGAAGGAACAACAACAAAGAAAATGTCCAATACCCCCCCCAGAAGGATAGATTCAATTGACGTAACTATCCATGTAAAACTTCCCGTCTACTCTGAGGAAAGAGTAAAAACTGGAATTGAAAGAGCTGCACATGCCTGCCCCGTTTCTAAATCACTACATCCCGAGATCAATCAAAATGTCGTAATAAATTTTATTCAATAAAATATAACGCGGCCAGAAGAATCTCCTGTCCTTAATAGATCTGGAGCTATCGTTCCATTAGACACTGCTTGAAATCTACCTATCTGTTTTTTGAGTTCAATTTTGTGGCCTTTCTTTTTTAACTTCCTTAGTATCTTTTTCGTAAACGAACCTTCTTCCAAGTATAGAACTTCAGGCCATGCTTGAGCATGTACTTTTTTGCTATTCACCGACTCTTGAAGAGTCTGACCAAATCGGCAGAACCTTCTAATCACGTGAAAAACATTTGTGATTATAGTACTTCCACCTGGTGTTCCCAAAACAACTTTTTGATCTCCCTTGACCAAAATTGTTGGTGTCATACTAGATAACATTCTTTTACTTGGCTCTATTGAATTCGCCTCAAAACCTATTAAACCAAATTGATTTGGGACACCTGGAGAAATAGAGAAGTCATCCATTTCATTATTCATAAAAAAACCTGAAACCCATCTTTTACTGCCATATGAAGCATTTAATGTCGTTGTAATAGCTACAGCGTTTCCATCTCTATCTAGAATGCTGAAATGGGTGGTCTCTGAGGATTCCTCGCCAAGGGGAACTGCTAAATTTGGGCTCTGCCCTGCTCTCTTTGGATCAATGTTTGCGAACCTCTTATCCAGATAAGAGATGTCCAAAAGATCTGCTGTTGTCGTATTCATATAATCTGGATCACCTAGATGTCTTGCTCTATCTTCATATACAATTCTCGTGAGCTCAGTAAAGTCATGATATGAAGCAACACTCTCCAGCTCTTGCATCGTGTTTAAATCTCTTTCAGAACCATACAGCAACTGCAATAAAGCGACTCCTCCACTTGATGGTGGGGGCATAGTAATGACTTCCCAACCCATATACTCACCAATTAGTGGTTTCCGCCAACGAATTTGATAAGATGCCATATCTAACATTGTGAAATAATTCTGTTTAACTAACTGTTTGGCAACCGGGCCGTAATAAAAATAGTTAGGGCCATAATCGCTAATACCTTTTAATGTTTCGGCTAATTCTGATTGAACAAGTTGCATTCCTTGCTCCCAAATAAAGTCCTTACAAAAGGGACCACAGCCATTTAGATTTTGTGAAATGAAATCAGAAGAATTGTAGTTTAATTCTTCTGATAATTTTTTCGTAACGAAAAAACCAGTGTCTGCCAACATTATTGCTGGAGTTAATAAGTCTGACCAGGATAGATTGCGAGACCCATAACGTATGTATAAATCCCACATTCCCTTAACACTACCCGGTACTCCTGAAGCTGATTTAGATGTTAAACTGGAATTGTCATTCTCATATCTGATAAACATATCCTTTGAGGCAGACAATGGAGCGATTTCTCTAAAATCTAGAGTAGCTGCTTCACCTTCTGAAGTATGAATTACTGCAAATCCTCCACCACCCAAATTTCCGGCCCTTGGAAGAACTACTGCCAATGTAAAATGGGCAGCTACAGCAGCATCATAAACATTTCCTCCTTTTTTCAAAACGGCTTCAACAATATCAACAGCTAAAGGATGAGCAGCTGCGACACTTGCACTTTGAGCATTAATCGATAATGACATAAAAATGTATGTCAATAAAATAAAGAAAAGCTTTTTCATGGAAGGGCTGTTAATGTCATTTGTAGAACTTTTGAAGATCGACCTTCAATTTCAGGATATATTAATCTAACAACATAAACCCCTGTAACCCCTTTCGATGGAGACCAACACTCCTGAGGAAGAGCACTGCATACCAGATTGCCCCAACGGTCATATATCTCATATCGAAGAGCCTTTCCGTAACTAGAGTACAAACAAAATTCA
>CAJWXO010000052.1 GCA_913049755.1 uncultured Cryomorphaceae bacterium | reverse complement strand
TGGTTGAGGCATATTTAGTATGAAAATACATGCAAGACGAATGGCTCGGGAGGGTGTATTAGAAGCTTTATTTTCGCATCAATACTCAGATGTTGAAAGAAAAATCACTATAAATCGTGTTTTAGAAAATGTTCCAGAAAGGAAAGCAAATTTAGGATTTATAACGGCTCTTTTTAACAATGTTTTAGATAATTCAAAATGGGCAAATAAATTAATTGAAGAACATCTTCAAAATTGGGAATTTGATCGAGTAGCAAAAGTAGATAAGGTCTTATTAAAAATGGGTATTTGTGAAATTTATTTTCTTGAAGATATACCACCTAAAGTGACGATCAGTGAAATGGTTGAGATTTCAAAAGTTTACAGTACAGATGAAAGTCCTAATTTTATAAATGGTATTCTCGATGCCGTTTATAAAGATTTTCTAAAAAAGGAAAAAAATTAACAATGATTTTCGCAAAATTATTTGGAACAAAATCTGATAGAGAAATTAAAAAGCTATCAAATGTGATTTCTCAAATTAATTTACATTATGAAAAATTATCTTCAAAAACAGATGAAGACTTAATTAAGAGAACAAAAGAATTAAAAACTTTTGTTATTAATGCGACAGAGGAAAAGAAGAACTCCTTATCCTCGAGTATGGATAAAAAAGAAAGAAAAGAAGAGATATTAAAAGCTGAGCAAGGAGCGCTGGGGCTTGTGATGGTCGAAGCCTTTGCAATTGTAAAAGATGTCTCAAGGAGGATGTGTGGTTCTTCTTGGAAAGTCTCAGGCCAGGAGATAACATGGGAAATGATACCTTATGATGTCCAATTAATTGGAGCAATTATTTTACATAACGGTAAAGTCGCAGAAATGAAAACAGGGGAAGGAAAAACTCTAGTAGCTACGATGCCAATATACTTAAATGCGTTAACTGGACGTGGTGTACATGTTATAACAGTGAACGATTATCTTGCGCAGAGAGATGCTGAATGGATGGGTGAAGTCTACAAGCGATTAGGGCTATCTGTAGGATATATACTTAATTCAATGGACAACTCTGAAAGAAGAGAGATGTACAACAAAGATATCACATATGGAACAAATAACGAGTTTGGTTTTGATTATCTCAGAGATAATATGTCTCTTAAAAAAGAGGATAAAGTACAAAGAGGTCATTCTTTTGCAATTGTAGATGAAGTTGATAGTGTTCTTATTGATGAGGCAAGAACACCATTGATTATTTCAGGTGCCGTTGATGCACCAGTTGATGAAACTTTTACCACCTTAAAACCAGGTGTTCAACAATTAGTAAAAAAACAAACAGAACTTGTTGCTGATCTGGTTAGAGATGCTCAAAAATTTATTGATGCTGGTGATGAAAGCAGTGCAGGTCTAAAACTTTTGCAAGCTCAAAGAGGCATGCCAAAACATAAGTTGGTAATGAAAATATTTCAAGAGACAGGAATGCTTAAACTTGCACATGACGTAGAGTCTGAACATATTAGAGATAAAAAAATGCACGAAGTTGATGATGACCTATTTTTTTCAATTGAGGAAAAAAGTCATGTTATGGACATCACGGAAAAAGGGAGAAATGTTCTATCTCCTGAAAAACCTGAAACTTTTATTATTCCTGACCTAGGTGAATTATTGCTTGAAGTAGATGAAAATGAGAGTTTTGATAAGCAAGAAAAAGAGGAAGAGCGCGAAAAAGCACATCAACTCCATGCTCAAAGAAGTGGTACGATTCATAACTTTAATCAATTATTGAAAGCGTATACCTTATATGAGAAAGATGTTGAGTATGTCTTGGAAAATGGAAAAGTGATGATTGTTGATGAATTCACTGGTAGGGTCCTTCCTGGAAGGCGGTATTCTGATGGTCTACACCAAGCACTTGAGGCTAAAGAAAATGTTCGAATAGAAAGAGAAACGCAAACCCTAGCAACGATTACTATTCAAAACTATTTCAGATTGTATGATAAGCTAGCTGGCATGACTGGAACCGCAGAAACTGAAGCTGAAGAGCTTGGTTCTATATATGCTTTAGATGTGACTGTTATTCCAACACATACAACCATTTCTAGAGAAGATCGAGAAGATTTAGTCTATAAAACTAAACGTGAAAAATATAATGCAGTAATTGATGAAATTATTGAATGTCATAAAAAAGGACAGCCAGTTCTCGTTGGTACAATATCTGTTGAAATATCTGAACTTCTCGCAAGAATGTTAAAAAGGAAAAGCATTCCTCACAGTGTCCTTAATGCTAAACAGCATAAAAGTGAAGCTGAAGTAGTTAGTAGAGCAGGCCAAACTGGAGCTGTCACTATTGCAACAAATATGGCTGGTAGAGGAACAGATATCAAATTAGTATCCGGTATTAAAGAAATAGGAGGTCTACACATTATTGGAACTGAGCGTCATGAGTCACGAAGAATCGATTTACAATTAAGAGGTAGAAGTGGGCGTCAAGGAGACCCTGGATCTTCCAGGTTTTATTTATCTCTAGAAGATGATTTGATGCGACTCTTTAGTTCGGATAAAGTCGCTGCAATAATGGATCGAATGGGTATTGAAGAAGGTGAAGTTATTTCTGCGAAAATGGTTACAAGAGCTATATCTAATGCTCAAAAAAAAGTAGAAGTAAGAAACTACGGTATCAGAAAGCATTTACTCGAATATGATGATGTTATGAATCAACAGCGACAGGTCGTCTATGATATAAGAAATCAAGCACTTTCAGGGGATGATGCAACTGATTCGGTCTCTCCGCTTTTGACAGATTTTGTTGATGACGAGATTGAAGCACAGAAACAAATAGGTGATCCTGATACTTGGGATTGGGACTATTTAAGACAACATCTGTCTAGTCATATTTTAGTGGATACTTCATTTGAAAAGATAAAAGAAGATTTAGAGAATGATGACCCAAGTCCTGAAAATATTTCAGATTGGATCATTGAAAGGGCAAAGGTTATTTATAAAGCTAAAGAATCCCTACTTGATGAAGAAATGATGAAAGGGTTTGAAAGATTTGTGATGCTCAGGACCATTGATGATAAATGGAAAGATCATCTTTATGGAATGGATCAATTGAGAGAAGGAATAAATCTAAGAGCGTATGGGCAAAAAAACCCACTTTTAGAATACAAGTCAGAAGGCTTTAAAATGTTTCAAGATATGATGTCAGATATGAATGCCGTTACATTGCAGAGACTTTTCAGAACCCAAATCCAGGGACAAGAGCAACAAGTACAACAAGCAAAGCCAAAGGTGCGAAATATGAAAACATCGCATCAAGATACTACAGGAATGGGTTTTTCAGGGTCTCAATCTCAAAACCGAGGGAATCAACCTCAGCAAGTCAGGGTACCTGTTCAAGCAGAGCAAAAACATGGTCGCAATGAAAAAGTATCCGTCAAAAGTCCAACGGGTGAAGTTTCAGAAATCAAATTTAAAAAATTACAGTCTTATCTAAAAAAAGGTTTTAGTCAGGTTTAAAATGAAAAATAAATTAAAATTCCGTACAAGAGCTATCCATTCAGGTAATAAAGCTGATGTAGAAACAGGTGCAGTTATTCCAGCTCTTAATTTAACATCTACATTTAAGCAAATCAGTGTTGGTGTAAATAATGGTTTTGATTATTCACGTGCTGGTAATCCAACAACAAAAAGATATGAAGAGAATATTGCTTCGTTGGAAAATTGTGATTTTGCAATTTCTTTTTCAAGTGGAATGGCTGCGATTACTGCACTATTCCAAATGTTGAATGAGGGTGATCATGTAGTCGTTGGTAGAAATACATATGGTGGAACGTATCGCTTGATAACTGAAGTTTTACAAAGGCATGGTTTTAAATTTGATTTTGTTGATACTCGAAGTGTAGATGAAATTGCAGCGGCAATAAAACCTAATACTAAATGGGTTTTTGTTGAAACTCCTACGAACCCTCTTTTAGAATTATGTGATATAAAAAAGACTTCAGACTTGTGTAAGTCACATAATATTTCTCTAGTTGTCGATAATACTTTTATGAGTCCGTATGGACAATCTCCAATTCAGCTAGGTGCGGATATTGTTATGCACAGTGCAACTAAATACATTGGTGGGCATAGTGACTTAATTTCTGGAGTATTAATTACTGATGATGAAATTTTAGCTGAAAAACTTTATTTTATTCAGAAATCAGGAGGAGCGGTTCCTTCTCCATTTGACTGCTGGCTTTTATTAAGAAGTACTAAAACACTTGGTCTTCGTGTGCAAAAGCAATCTGATAATGCTTTTATATTGGCTGAAAAACTTAGTACGCATGATTCAATTGAATCTGTCATATATCCTGGATTGAAAAGTCATAAGCAAAATAAACTAGCGATTAAACAACAGTTGAATCCTGAAGGGAAGCCAATTTTTGGTAGTATTATTTCAGTAAAAGTAAGTTCAGTTGAAAAAAGGGATTCCTTCTTGAAAAAAATCAAGTTATTTACTTTAGCAGAGAGTCTCGGAGGAGTTGAAAGTTTAATCTCTGTACCTTATGATATGACCCATGTGTCTGTTCCTGTTAAAACTAAAGAGCAGATGGGCTTAACCAAGACTCTTATCAGGTTATCTGTTGGTATAGAAAATGTAGACGATTTATATTCAGACTTACTTCAAGCATTAGAAGATTAATTTATGAGTGGTATATAGGTAGAAAATCGTTATTTTATAGGAGAGCTATCAGCATTTGTATAAACTGGTAATTCTCATTTTTTTCTAAAATTTTTAAATTTTTTTAGTTTTAATTTAGCAGGAGGATCTAATGGTCTCATTAAGAAAATCATTAATTAATTTGGCGCTTGTTTTACTTTTTTCGAACCAAGCTTTTTCGAATGTACTTGTATCACTTGATGATGTTGAGTTCCCTGGTTATACTGACCAAATTATAGTTCCTGTTACAATTGAAAACTCCGAGGCCAGTGTTGGAGGTATACAGTTCGATATCATGTCATCACAAGAAGCATTGATGCTTTCTGGAGCGGTGGCTGTTGAATCAGAAAACTTTTCAGTTGATTTCAATATTCTTAATGATGGCTCAGCTAGAGTCGTTTTTTTTAGTAACAATGGTGCTGGAATTGAACCTGGTGGAAATAGTGTAGTACTCAATCTGATTTTTGATGGATCCGAAATTTTATCTGGTTTTTATGAATTAGATGCATTTGATTTAACAGTTAGTGATAATGACGGGGTAGTTGTGGTTAGTCAAATTACTGATGGTTCTGTCACTGTTGGAAGCGTAGTCTCACTGAGCGCTTCTTCGGACACAGGGGATGTTTCAGAAAATGTATTAATCCAAATAAGTCTAGCAAATTCAGGTTCGGTAGGAGGACTTCAGTTTGATATATCTGATACCCCAAATTATTTAAATATTACGGGTCTTGAAGCAACAGCTCGCGCTCAAGGATTCTCAATTGAATTTAATGAATTGGCTAATGGATTAACGAGAGTCTTAATGTTTAGTTCTGAAAATGAAAATATTGAAGTTGGGAATGGGCCTATAGCCTCCTTGCAAATGGTCGTTGTTGAAAATGCTTATAATTCTAATGTTGGTGTTAATTTTGAAAATATCACAATCACTGACCCTATAGGAGGAGCTTATTTTGTTGAGAGTGCAGATTCTGGTACGGTTACAGTTACTCCTGGTTACATAGAAGAAGCTCATAATCTTCAGGCGCAGGATGGCATGGATGCACAAGTCTTATTAAGCTGGGATGCTCCATATGGACCTATCCCTGCAAACTTTGAAGAAGATTTTGAAGAGGGAAGTGTACCGGAAAACTGGACACTGACTACTAATTCATCACAAGGTTGGTTTATTACTCAAGATGGGACAAGTGATTTCTGGTCCATACCATCTCACTCGTGGTATATGTGTTCTAACGATGATATGGTTGATGATGATGGATCGGCTGATTACCTTATTACACCTCCACTTAACGTGAGTGGTGCAGAAAATATTTCTCTGAATTTTGCATCTTATTATGATGGTGCCTATGGTCAGTCTGCTAGTATTGCGGTAAGTACTGATGGAAATAATTTTACTGAAGTTACTACTATTGAAGCAGCTGCAGAATGGGTGATGGAATCTGTTGATTTATCCGAATATGCAGGAGCTCCCAGTCTTTACATAGCTTTTCATTCTAATGATAATGGATCATGGGCTTCGGGTTGGGCTGTCGATGATGTTTTAGTCTCTTTTGCAGCTCGAAATTCGCAGCGTTTTTTGCATTACAATTTAACAGATAAAGGAGCGTGGGCTCTAAATGCGCCTAAGGAAGACTTCCTTGCTAGGTATGGTGGTGGATTGCCATATAATCTTAAAATTGATATTGAAAACCCTAATATTAATTTAGATAGACCTGTTTCAATTGATGCTTATAAAGTATATAAATCAATAAATATGAATTCTGGATTTGAAGAACTTGCTGAAGTTGAAGGAAACCTTACTACTTATTTGGATGATGATGTTATAAATAGTACTACATACTACTATTATGTCACTGCTATTTACCCTGATGGTTCTGAATCTGGTCCAACGAACACCATTTCAGCTACACCTGTTGAATGGGTTGAATTATCAATGGATAATGGTTCTTCTCTCTCTGGGCAAATGGATACATTGAATTTTTATATCAATAATGAATCAGAGCTTGGTTTATTCTATTTTGAGATAATGGACTATCCAGATGTAATGAATGGTTTGAATATCATTCCAACAGAAAGAACTGAATCTTGGGCTTTAGAAATTGCTGATCAAGGAGATGGGACAATAGCAATTACCGGAATTAGTATTGGCGAGCCTCTTCTAGCAGGGAGTGGGCCTGTTTGCCGTGCTGTGTTATATCCTGATGCCGATGAAGAAATGACAGTTAATCTTTCTTTTACAAGTGGTACATCAATACAAGATATTGGATTTGTTGACCTTAACTGGACTGCAGATGGAGCCATTTATGAGGTTGGAATAGAGACGCAGTTCATAAACTTATATGGTGGCTTTGCACTTTCGGGTGAGCAAACCTCTGGATCTGTTTTTATGGAATCTACTCAGCCTGTTTATGCTATAGAGTTTGATATAATGGCTGATCCTCCTTTCATCACAGGTACAGATTTAGACTTTAGTGAATTACTTAACTTAGATAATTGGACTATATCTGGTTCTGATCTAGGAATTGGTTATAGGGTTACAGCATATGACAATACTCTTTCAAATCCTATCAATCCAGGAATAAGGCATCTTGTGGATATTAATTATGATGTTTTAGATCAACTCCCTGAAGGTACAATTGTTGATATTTCTGTAACGGACCCTATTCTTGCCGATATGAATAACCTTCCAATGGTTACTGAAACAACTCCTCACGCTTTTTATATTGGTACTCCTCCAGCAGGTTGTACAATTGAAAATGCATCCGGACAGCTTGCTCCCGGAGGCACTGGTGTTTTTGAAATACATATGGTAAATACAGAAACAATAAATATCTTAGAGTTTGAAATCTCTGATATGCCGGATAATATGGTTGTAACAAACATAACTGGTCTTGGTCGATTCGATGATGGTACAATTGATGGTGGTTCTGGCGAAACAGAAGAAGGGAATTTTTATTTTCTTGGTTACGACTTTGCAACCGCGATCGAGCCTGGAGAAGGTGCAATATTAGAAATCGAAGTCGAATTCAGTGAAAATCTGAATAATTCATCCATAGTTTTTATGATAAGTTCTATTTCTGCAGGTGACGTTAATGCAGTACCCGTAACAATTATGGCTGATAATTTTGGTCAGTTTTCAGGATATCTAAATACAATATCAGAGGGTGTTGTACCACAAGATTTTCAGTTGCAGCAAAATTATCCAAACCCATTTAATCCAAGCACTATTATCAATTATAGCCTTCCCTATAAATCAGATGTAAAGCTAAATGTCTATGATATGAATGGTAGAAGAGTAAACTCTTTAATAAACCAATCTCAAGAAGCAGGAAATCATAGTATTACTTGGAACGCAAAAGATTTCAGAGGTAATGTAATTAGCGCCGGGGTGTATCTCTACAAATTAGAGGCAGGTGGAAAAGTGTTCACTGAAAAAATGGTTTATATGAAGTAGGTAATTACGTTATGCCGCGGTGGTGGAATTGGTAGACACGCCAGATTTAGGATCTGGTGCCCTCT
>CAJWXO010000051.1 GCA_913049755.1 uncultured Cryomorphaceae bacterium | reverse complement strand
TTTTGAAAAGGGAAAAAGTGCTAAACAAGCCGCGATCGATGGCACGATGGAGGTACTACCCTCCGTATGCTCCTCCGTGATTACAACCATTGTTGCATTTTCAGTACTCTTTTTTATTGAAGGCTTAGAAATGATGCGGGAAATGGCATTCGTTGTCATAGCATGCCTAATTTTCTCAATTCTAGAAGGAATTATTACACTGCCCTCTCACCTCTCGAAAAAATCAGTTTTAGAGGAATCTAAAGAAAAACCTTTTAGTTTTGGCATGGGTGTTTTTTTAATGTGTATTGGTATAGCTTTATTTGTACTAGCCTATTTTGTTTTTCCATTAAAGCCATCCTGGGATTTAATATTGTTTCCAATAGCCCTAACCCTATTTGGCCTGTTTATATTGTTCGCTGGTTTTTCCAAATCACCAATTGAAGCAAAAGTAAGAAGCACGGCAGATTCCTTTATAAAATGGATTAGAGACCATCTTTTTAAACAAACCGTTTCTCTTCTTGTCGGGAAAACTAAAAGCTGGTACCGATTTACGTTCTTCATTCCGCTATTCTTTACCGTATTTGTCATTTCCATGTTGGTCAATGGCACCTTATCTTCAACGTTCTTTCCAAATATTCAGCCCGACTTTTTTACCATTGAAGTAGCCTATACTCCTGGCACAAACGAAAAAGAGACAGAAAAATTCATCGAGCAAGCCACACTGATTCTACTCGAAGAAAATAACAGAATAAAAAAGCAATCAGGAGATGAAATAATGACCTACTACACCAGCAATATCGGCTTTACACAAAATATTGGCCAAGCAGGAAACCACACAGGTGGAATTAGTGTATTTGTCAATGCTGAGGATTCGGAAATACCTCTGGATACGCTGATGAACCGAATCAATAAAAGAATCAATAATTTAGATCAGGGTAAAATCGCTGAGAACCTTTATGTAGGTGGCTTCAATAGGTTCGGTAAAGAAATAGAAATTGGCCTAACGTCTAATGACGATCCAGATCTGATGAGTGCACGAGACGATATAAAGAAAGCTTTAGGTCAGCTTAGCGGCGTCATCAATATAAAAGATAATTTACCTCCTGGCAGAAACGAAATACAGCTTAAAATGAAGCCGCAAGCGGAACTATTTGGCGTGTCTAAAAGGGAAGTTCTAAATCAGATTAGACAAGGATTTTTTGGACAAGAGGCACAAAGAGTTATTATAGGGACAGATGAGATTAAAATATGGGTACGCTACCCAATAGAAGATCGAAATAGCACCTATGACCTATTTGAAATGAAAATCAAAAATGCACAAGGCATGCGAATTCCTTTGCGAGAAATATGCGACTATTCAATGGGACGGGCGCCTGAAAGCTTGAAAAGAAGAAATGGCCAGCGTATTGTAAAAATTGATGCAGAAACGATTGATCCGGAAGAAGTAGCTAATATCAATACTGAAATATTTGACTCTATATTACCTAAAATAACCTCATTATACCCAAATGTTGAAGCCCTAAAACTTGGACAATTTGAACGGAGCCAAAAGACAGGAGATTCTATGCAATATGTAACGCTTGTGTTAGTTTTCTTAATGTTTGTGATTCTTATGCTTCATTTCAACAGCCTTTCCCAGGCATTTTTGATAATGCTCGTCATCCCATCGGGCATCGCGGGCTCAATCATAGGACACGGTTTAGTCGGCATACCAGTATCAATTCTTTCTGTCTTCGGAATGATTGGTTTAATCGGGGTACTTGTAAATGATGCCATAGTATTCTTGGACCGCTACAACGGATTATTAATAGAAGGTAAACCAATAAAAGAAGCAGCTATATTGGCCGCTGCATCGCGCTTCAGGCCGATCTTACTTACTTCGTTGACAACCGTTGCTGGTTTACTTCCAATGATTTCTGAAACAAGCATGCAAGCACAATTCTTAATTCCAATGGCTACATCGATTGCTTTTGGAGTTCTATTTGGTACTGTCTTTATATTGTTTTTTTATCCATCGGCTATATTATTGTGGAACGACAGAGCACGCCTTGGACGATTCATTTTTAGGGGTGAAAAAATTTCAGCTATTGATGCAGAACCTGTATTTAAACTTAAAAAAACATTAAAAAATGAACACTAGAGTTTTACATTGTTTTTTTTCGCTTTTCTTTCTTTCCCTTTGTTACAGCCAAGAAGACCAAACTTTATCAGCCAAAGACGCCGTTTTTATTTCTCTTAAAAATAATTACGCCGTGCAAATAAGTGCTGCACAACAAAGGATAGCTGAAAAAAACAATACTTGGAGTGAGGCAGGATTATACCCAACAGTTGCGCTAAATGTAGGGGCAAATACAACTATACAAGACAACACGAAAAACCCATTTACCTTTACTCCGGGTGTGATTCTTTCAACAAACCTATCTCCTAACCTATCCATGAATATGAATCTATTCAGTGGAATGGCCGTGCGCATTTCTAAACAGAGATTGGAGCAACTTGAGTCACAAAGTAAAGGAAATGCATTTGCGGTTATTGAGTCAACTGTTGTAGATGTACTGAAGACTTATTATCAAGCATTAGCACAAAAAGAAAAGCTAGATGTCGTGAATAAAATGAAAAAGAATTCATTTGAACGTTTTAAATATTACGAGCTCAAAAGTGAAATTGGAACAGCAAACTCCTTGGAGTCTCTTCAATTTAAAAACCTCTACTATTCAGATAGCATCAATGCTACAGTACAAAAAATCTCTTTTGAAAATAGCATGCGTAATCTTTTTCTATTGATGAATGTTCCTGTTGACATTGAAGCTCTTCCGATTCTGAGTGACGATCTTAGTCTTGACTTCCCGATCATCAACTTTAAAGAGGCAATTGCAAACTTGCCCAACTCCAATCAAGAATTAAAAAATCAATATCTAGCAGTAGAATTACAAAGAACAAATACTTCATTTCAAAAATCATTTTTATATCCTACGCTCGGACTTCAAGCTGGATTTACTCCAGCTAAAAGCTGGTTTAGAGACCTAAACGATCCCACGTTACAAGTAAATACTGAGGTTGTGATGTATAATGGTGGACTGAATTTGAGGTACAACCTATTCAACAACTGGAAGAACAAAAGAGCCATTGAAGCATCTAAAATTCAAGAATCCATCTCTACACTCACTTATGATAACATGAAAAAATCCTTGGAAAGCTCTATGGGCGCATTAGTCAACAACTACAAAGGAAACAGTGAACTCCTAGTACTTGCAGGGCTAAATTTAGATTATGCAATGCAAGCTTGGACACTTGCTGAAAAGAGATTTGAACTAGGTACACTTAGCTCAATAGAACTTGTCAATTTCAAGAACACTTACGAGAATCAATCATTACAATATTTTGATTTTCTATTGACAAAAATAAACACGTATCTCGAAATGTATAAAATGACAGGTAAACTAAAATTGGACTACATTAAAGATTAAGCCCAGTATGTCTAAATATTTTAATGGTGTGGTCATCACTACAAGAAGCAAATAGTTCTTCATCTATTAAGATCAGTTGATTTACAGAATGTTTGTGTCCAAATCCTGACTTATCAATCTTCTGAACTACTTCATTAAAGCTGTTTTTCCATACTTTAATACTCCCATCACGACTACAAGAAAGAGACAGATATGCGTTGAACATTTTGAGACCATAGATGACATATCTATGCGCAGGAATAGAAGTAGCCATGTTTCCTTTTAAATCCCAAGATTTTATGTGGGCATCCTGACCTCCTGAAACGAGTATATTTTCCGTGCTATTAAAGGTTAAACTCGAGACGCCAGTCTTATGCGCTTGAAAAGTTAATAGCTCGTTATAAAACTCTGTTTCATATACCGTTATTTCACCATTATATTTCCCCACTAGCAAAAGACCATCCTTTTCTACATGTTGCAAGGCCCTGATCCTACCAACGTTTAATGCAAAAGTAAATAGATGACTCCATGTTTTGACATCCCAAACAGACAAGACCCCATCCTTATCTCCCACGTAAAAATGCCCTTCTTTATTATTAAACTCAAAAGAAAATATGGCAGAGTTATGTTTGTCTAAGCGGTGAAGCTCTTTTTTTTGAGCTAAATCAATGATATGAATTTTACCATTATTCAAACCTATTACAAGCAAACCATGCGTTTCAATCACGTATATTTGATACGGAGCGACATCTAGTTTGATTAAAAAGTTATCCGCCTGTCCTGTTTGTACATTCCAACGCGTAACCGACTTATCTCCTGACGCTGAATAAATAAAACCGTCATAATAGCATATGCTATAAACCGGAGCAGAATGGCTTTTTAAAGTATGTTCTTCTTGAAAAAAAATAACCTTTCAGAATTAGGAATCGACTTCATCTATGTCATTTTCATCATTGACCTGCTTCAATCTCTCCTCGTATTTCTTGGGTAAGAACTCAAAGAAAGTATCTCCCCGTAGACCCAAACGCAGACATTCCAATGGAATCATATCGTTCGGTGCGATATTCCCTAAATTTACTTCTGCCCCAAAAAGCTTTATAAACCAAACTTGCTGATTTTTCTGAGGAGCTTCCCAAAGAATATCTGAAGGTTTAATTTTTGCAATAATCCGATTAATGAGTAAGGTATGGGCAGTCCCATTTGGACGAAAAACCCCAACATTTCCTGCCTCTCTTCCTTCAGCAATAACCTTCCAGCTTCCAGCTTCTAACTCAGACTGCATCATGCGAATCCATTTTGCCGGAGAAATTAAAATACCTGAGTCTTTAGAACCTACCTCAGACATAACGGTACAGTCCTTTGACAGTTTTCTAATTAACTCACATTTTTCGTCGTGAGGTATAATGATCGATCCATCCGAAATTTCTGCTAAATCTAAATCGTATTTAGAAATAAGGCGTCTAAAATCATTAAACTTACCTCGAGCCTGAAAAGCCTCAAACAATGTACCTCCGAAATAAGGACGAATCCCAGCAGACTTATAAAGCTTGATTTTATCTTCGAGATTTTGGGTAACATAAGCAGTTCCAAAGCCAAACTTAATAACGTCTGTAAGGTGCCCTGAAGACTCTATAAAGTCCTCTGTTTGTCTCAAGCTGAGCCCTTTATCCATCATCATTGTAAGCCCCTGATTGCGAGGTTTTTCCGATCTCTTCGGAATATAGGACAATTTAAAATTCATTTGATTTAGTCTTGTGATAGGTTTAAAAAATCCTGATCGTCTAGTAAATTTGGATTGATATCAAAAATAGACTTGGCTTTTTTACCGTTTTCTTGTAAACATTTTGAGAACAAATGTAACGCTTCTTCTCTTTGACCACGCAGCCAATATAAATTAACTTTCAACACAGCTGCAATTCTATTTTCTTTATGCTCTCCTATGAAGTCTTGCAATACTTCAAAAGCATTTGCGGGAGATTCTTCTGTCAATAATTCAATATAATCTGACAAACATTCCTCATCATGAGGGTTAATGTCTAAAGAGCTCTTGTAAAACTCTTTGGCTAGTTCGAACTCAGAAATCTTTTCATAAGCCCCTGCCAAAACATGCATTATTCCGGCATTATTTGGTTCAAACTCCAGAGCTTTTTCTATCAATACAATCCCCTCGCGAGTTCTCCCCTCTAGGTCCTCAATTATACCAAGTCCTAGCCAGGCTTCAGAAAGCATTGGGGCCAATTCGATACTTCGTTTGTAGTTATGCTTAGATAGTTCTAATTCGTTCAATTGCTCATAACACTCACCTATGTAACAATACGCAGAGGCATCATCCCCATCGATACGCATACAATCATTAAAATGTTCAATGGCTTTAAAAAACTTCTCTTGAGATAAATAAGCATTCGCCATATTAAAATGAGCAGGCCCGAAATCTTTATTAATCAAAAGGGAGTAGTCATAGGCCCAAACGGCCTTTGGATAATCCTCTAGCTTGCTGTGCGCATTACCAAGATTATACCAAGCTGTAAATGAGTATGGGTTTTCATCTATAAATTGAGAATAACACGATATTGCTTGTTGATAGTCTCCAAGCTGATCATAGCAAAAAGCAATTTCATAAAGGGCACCCTCATTTTGAGGATTTACCGATATAGCGGTTTTTAAAATTTCTATTGCATTTTTAAACTTGCCTTGGTTTTGATATTCCAATGAGATATCTAAATAAATATCATCGATATCCTCATCTCCCGAGGCTTCGATGGCCAAGGTGTAATTCTTAATCGCATTTTTAGAATCCTTGAGCTGACTAAATACCGAAGCTTTAGTCAAATGAAATTCGAAAGAAGGAACGCCAAAGGACTGAATATTATCTAAAACATCTATCGCATCATTCAACTTTCCTAATCCCGTTAGGGCTTGAGCCTTTCGCAGCGAGAACAACCCATTATAGGAAAAATGTGAAATAGCCATTTCTGCAGCTAATAAGGCTTTAGAGAAATTACCATTGATTAAATAATGGTCGACGATTGCCTCCAATCGATCGCTGTCAATGAAGACAGTATTGTTTCCTTTGATATAAGATTCAAAGACCTCTAGATCTTCCTTTAAATAATTGTCGCTACTGTCGTCTTCGTCGTCGTCAAACATAGGCCGTTTTTATTAAAGATAATTTTAATTTAAATGCTCCCAAATGCCATCTCAAAAATATTATCAACATTGCAACTATTTAAATCCTAATTATTTAATTGAAAAATGTTTTTCAGCTGCTTCGGACACGTAATCTCCAATAGCAAGAGAAGCTGTAGCTGCCGGCGAAGGTGCATTTAAAACGTGTATTGAATTTCCGTGGTACTCAATCCTAAAATCGTCCCTCGTGTCCCCATCCTGCGACAAAAGAAGCGCACGAACACCTGCCCTTCCGGGTCGTAAATCATCTGATTCCAATGAAGGAATCATGCGCTGTAAGGTTTTGAGAAAAAGTCTTTTTGAAAAGGCACGACGGTACTCATTAATACCAAAAGCCATATTGTTGAAAAATAATTTCCATGTCCCTTTATAAGACAACGCATCTACCGTATCAGTCAATGAAAAATCAGTTTTTTCGTACCCTTCCCTTTTAAATGTGAATACTGCGTTAGGACCACATTCAATCTCTCCGTTGGTCATTCGTGTAAAATGTACGCCCAAGAATGGGAAATCCGGATTTGGTACTGGATAGATTAAATTTTTAACCTTATGCTGAGCTTGAGGCGTAAGTTCATAATAATCGCCTCTGAATCCGACTACCTTCTCTTTTAAATCAACACCATCTTTCTTCGCCAAACGATCCGCCTGAAGACCTGCACAGAAAACTTGATAGTTGGATTGAAAATCACCTTTACTCGTGTGCAGAATAGAATATTCGTCTTTCTTTTCAATATCTTGAACTTCACAACCCATAAAGACTTTACTGTCTTTATTAATCGCCAAGGCAAGTTCTACCATTTTTTTTGTCGCCGCGACAAAATCTACGATGCCCGTGCAAGGGACCCAAATACCACCAATAGACTTTACATGTGGCTCAATATCTTTTACTTGATCTGCATTAATCTTCTCTATTCCTTCAATTCTATTTTCAGTTCCTATTGCAAATATGCGGTCCATATTTGCGAGCTCTTTTTTTTCAGTTGCCACCACTACTTTTCCACAAACATCATGGGGAATATTATATTCCTTCGAGAAAGCAACAAGCTCATGCCTTCCTTCAATACAATTTTTAGCCTTTAAACTTCCGGGTTTATAATACAAACCTGAATGAATCACACCAGAATTGTGCCCCGTCTGGTGGTCTGCTAGGGCCGATTCTTTTTCAAATAAAGCTATAGTTAGGTTGGGATTTCTTTTTTGAAGCTTGTAAAAGGTTGCTGCCCCTACGATACCTCCACCAACAACAGCAATATCAAATTTCATAGTATTGAATTTTCCGCAAATTTAGTGAATATCTAGGTTTATACCATAAAAAGAGCAATAAGATAGGCTTCAATTTTGTTAACCATCATTGAACTCGTAAATTTGCAGACAATCAATTATGAATCAGTTTAAAAAAGTTGCTTTTTACACCCTTGGATGTAAGCTGAATTTCTCAGAAACATCGACAATATCCCGACTATTTGAGGATGCAGGTATCGCAAAGGTTAATTTTGAAGAGCATCCAGACATCTATATCATCAATACCTGCTCTGTCACTGAAAATGCAGATAAAAAATGTCGACAGCTTGTAAAAAAAGCAAAGCGTATAAATAATGCCTCCTTTGTTATTATAGTTGGGTGTTTTGCACAACTTAAGCCGATAGAAATAAGCAAGATGGAGGGCGTGGACATGGTGCTTGGCGCTAATGAAAAATTCAATGTGCTTGAACATTTACAACGCTTAGATGAAGAAAACAAAGAGCCGATCGTTGCATTTGATAGCATCAAAAAAACAAAAGAGTTCATTCCTTCTTATTCCATAGGAGACCGAACACGTTCATTTTTAAAAATTCAAGATGGATGTGATTATTTCTGTACTTTCTGTACAATTCCATTAGCAAGAGGGAAAAGTAGAAACGCAAGCATAGAAGAAACCCTAAGC
>CAJWXO010000050.1 GCA_913049755.1 uncultured Cryomorphaceae bacterium | reverse complement strand
AAAAGAGATAATAGTCTATGTGGATGCTTTGGAGGAGATTAAGATTCAATTGCTCAGAATACAAGATATAAGCGCTAAGGCAATTCTTCTGAATGAGATTAGAAGAAACGATCGAACAACATCAGTATTAGCAGAATTATCAAAGAAATTGGAGTCGATTTTTGAAGAATCCAATATCCAGCCCTTATGGAAGTTCAATCAACTAATTAATGATGAATTAAATTCTCAACCAGCAGCATATATTTTTGAAAGAATAGGGGATCGGTATAGTCATTTTTTTATTGATGAAGCACAGGACACCTCACAATTGCAATGGAAAAACTTGTGGCCTTTATTAGAAAATGGGATGTCAGATATAACAAATAATGGCAGCGCTATGATTGTAGGAGATGCGAAGCAATCGATTTATAGGTGGAGGGGTTCAAATGCCGAAGAATTTCTCAATCTAATTTCCAAATCAGAATTGAAAAGTGCTCCGAGCAATTATCTACCCTCTCTGGAGGGTCGAACCGAGCATATTAAGCTTTCTGAAAATTGGAGGAGTAGAAGAAATATTGTCGAGTTTAATAATAATTTATTCATAGGAATAGCCAAGGCTAAAGAATTTCCAAGCGAAATTCATGGCAAAGCATATTTGGATTCATATCAAGAGCCAAAAGGCTCAGATGGAGGAAGAATTCATGTTAGAATCTCTCCTATAATATATGGACCCGATAAGTTATCGAACCAACTCGAAATGCTGATTCAAGATATTAATATAGCCCTGCAACAGAATTGGCTTCTTATTGATATGGCAATATTAGTAAGGACTAAAAAAGAGGGAAGAGAGGTTGCAAGAAGGATGGCAAAAGAGTCAATAAATATAATTTCTCCAGAGCTACTTTCTCTCTCGGGCTCTAAATATGTTTTATCTATTATAGCCCTAATGGAGTGGATTGCCTTACCAAATGAAAGATCCCGACAATGGGAATTATTACTCTCAATTTATGAGGCCGGCATTTGGAAAATTAATGTGGAATTATTGCATCGCCACGGGGAAGATATTTCAGACGGTAAGACACATGATTTTAATATTTTATTGAGAGAAATATTACCAGAATTTGAAATCCGTATTGCAAGACAACTTAGTCTTTATGAACTAGGAGAGTATCTTGTTCGTGCTTTAAAAATAGATATAAAACCCGACCCATTTGTTCTTTCCTTTCTAGATAAATTACATGATTTTTCAAGAAAAAAGGGGAATCATATAAATGCTTTTCTTTTGGAATATTCCAGAAAAAAAGATAAATGGAGCCTATCTTCTACTGAAGGGATTGATGCGATTAACGTAATGACTATTCATAAGTCAAAGGGATTGGAATTTCCGCTGGTATTTGTCCCATTTACATCCTTCTCAGTAAAAAATGACGAAAAAACTTGGTTCAATTTAGAGTATGATTCTATTTTTGGTTTAGATCAGGATTCGCCTCCTGCAACATTACTTTCTCTAAAATCCTTCAATAAGATTCCTGTTTTAAAGTCAGCTATGGAAACTGTTCATCCTGAATACGTGAAACGCTCAATACGCTCAATAGAAGAGAGAGTATTTGACGATATGAACCTATTATATGTAGCCTTTACGAGAGCTAAAGATGGGCTGACGATATATTTAACATCATCGACATATGGTGATATTATTATTTCTCAATTGAAAGAGAAATATGATTTTGATGATGAACTTATTATTGGAACATGGCCATCTAAGCCGCATAGAAAAATCACTAATAATTCATTTAAATTAGAAACGAATTTTAGTAAAGACTGGACAGACCGAGTAAGACTTGCCAAAAAGAATGATTCTGGACCCGAGCAAAGAATTGGTAATTCAGTGCATCGAGTACTAGAGAGAATTCGTAATCCTGAAGACATATCTAAGGCTATGAGGATTACTCAGAATGAATTTCTATGGAATAAAGAAGAATATGACTTTATTTTAAATCGTGTTAACACAGTTTTGACTGATCCAAGACTTAAGAAATTATTCGAAGCTGATCAGGTATATTCGGAAAGACCACTCATTGTTCCTGGTAAAGGCATTTATCGTCCCGATAGGCTTGTAAAGTGTCTTGATGGCTCTTGGGTTGTAGTTGATTATAAAACCGGAGAACACAATGAGAAATACGAGATTAAAATAAAAGAGTACGCAAAGGAATTAGAACCGACTTTAGGATCATTGCCGAAAACGATGCTGCTTTACCTTCGTGATAAAATTGAAATATATGAGAACTAAAGAAGAATTTTATTCAGAATTAAGAGAAGAACTATCAAGTATAAAGGATCAGGGCCTTTTTAAAAGGGAACGTATTATTTCATCGGCTCAGGGTGCTTTAATTACTCTTGATGATGGTTCTGAGGTGCTCAACTTCTGTTCAAATAATTATTTAGGGCTAAGTAGTCACCCAAGTGTTTTAGAAGCAGCTAGTAATGCATTAAATACGCATGGGTTTGGAATGAGCTCCGTTCGATTTATATGCGGCACTCAGGATATTCACAGGACCTTGGAACTTAAACTTGCAGAGTTTTTGCATACTGAGGACACAATATTATACGCTGCAGCATTTGATGCAAATGCTGGGGTTTTTGAGCCATTACTGAGCGGAAATGACGCTATTATAAGTGATAGTCTTAATCATGCATCAATTATTGACGGTGTAAGGCTTTGCAAGTCCATGAGATTTCGTTATAAAAATAACGATATGGAAGATTTAGAAGATCAATTAATAGCAGCTGACAATAATAAGGCAAGAACAAAACTGATAGTCACTGATGGTGTTTTTTCCATGGATGGTTATGTAGCTCAATTAGATAAAATTTGTGATTTGGCTGATAAGTACAATGCATTGGTTTTAGTTGATGAGTGCCACGCTACTGGACTTATTGGTAAAACCGGCCGTGGTTCTATTGAGCTAAAAAATGTTTTAGGTAGAGTTGATATTATTACGGGAACTTTAGGAAAGGCATTAGGTGGAGCAATGGGTGGGTTTACAACAGGGAGAAGTGAAATAATAAGTATGCTTCGTCAACGATCTCGACCTTATTTATTTAGTAATTCATTGGCGCCATCTATTGTTGGAGCGTCTATTGCAGTTCTTGATTTAATCAGTAGTTCAACAATGTTAAGAGATAAACTTCAAAAAAATGTGACTCATTTTAAGGATGGCATTAAATCTGCTGGCTTTGACCTAAAAGATGGGGAATCAGCAATTGTTCCGGTAATGTTATATGACGCTGAATTGTCGCAAAAGTTTGCGGATGCTCTTTTAAAGAAAGGAATTTATGTCATTGGATTCTTTTTCCCTGTTGTTCCGAAAGGGAAGGCTAGAATCAGAGTGCAGTTGAGCGCAGCGCATGAGCCTGAACATATTGATAAATGTATAGCCTCATTTATAGAGGTGGGAAAGGACTTGAAAGTGCTGTAATTAGTCTTTAGTAAGCACTAAAAAACTATTGGGATCGAGAAATAAATCACCAGTTTTTTTAATGGTTACGTCTTCGCCATTGAACCAATTTATATACTTGCCTTTGGGCACATCGGTATATGTTACTTGAGCCTGTTCGCTATCAAAGTTCAAGAACACAAGAACACTATTTCTTCCTTTTTTTCGGCTAAAAGCATATACGGATTTATCACCTGTTTTGATCCGTGTTTGATCTCCTCCCCATCCGCCATTTGAAAGGCTGCCTTGACTTTTTTTCAAAGCTAGAGCTTTGGAATAAAATTCATTTTGTGAAGGTGTTTCCCAATTAATGGTATCGCGCGAAAAAAACCGTAAGCTTTTATTTAATCCAACTTCCTGCCCCGAATAGATGAGGGGCATACCTTGAGACATTGTGCAGCATAATATAAATGCAGGGTATGCATTTGCTCCAATCCGACTTTCCACTGTGCCGTTCCAAGAGTTCTCGTCGTGATTATCGATAAAGTACATTCTGTAACCATCTAAAGGAAATGTTCTTTTTTGTTTTTGTAAATATTCGTCTATTATTTGGACATCTTGCCCTTCTCCTGCGACTTTGTTTATTATATGATGGAATTCCCATCCATAAGTCATGTCAAAATTAGAATTATGCAAAGAAATTTTCTCAGACTCAGCAAGCATAAAGATGTCTTTTTTTTCACTTCTTAGAAATGTAATAGTTTCTTTCCAAAATTCATCAGTTTGTCCTCCCGCCATATCACATCGGAAACCGTCTATTTGAAAATTAGTTACCCACCATAACATTTCTTGTTTCATTTCTTCCTGCATGGCAATGTTTTCATAATCTAATTCTGCCACATCTGTCCAGTCTGTAGGGTTATTATGGTCGTCACGGCCATTTGAAATAACCCCAGTAGATTCATCTTTATAATAGTAGTCTGGGTGATCCTGTATCCAATCATGATCCCATGCGGTATGATTTGGAACCCAATCTAGAATGAGCTTTAATCCTAATTCATGGGCCTTTGAAACTAGTTCTAGGAAGCTCTGTTCTGATCCAAATTCAGGATTTATAGCTGTATAATCGCTTATCGAGTAGTAGGAACCCAATAGACCTTTCCTTTTAACTTTACCTATCGGCTGAATAGGCATAAGCCAAAGGATGTCTATCCCCATTTTTTTCAGTCTTGGAAGGTGATTTTGGAAGGCTGCAAATGTACCTTCAGGAGTATATTGTCGAATATTGACTTCATAGATATTCGAGCTTTTTGACCATTCCGGATGAAAAGGGTGATCGGAATCTGATAATTCAGAATTCTCGCTGCAGGATAGGAAGCTGAGAATAAAAAGTGTTAAAAATGTTTTTTTCATTTTATTATTATGTTATGATGCGAGATAAACGAAACCATAAGGTGGAATTGTAATTTGGTTAATCCCTAACGCTCCTTTTCCCGCAGTTATTTTACACGGAGAAGTTATTTGTTTTGTGAATGAATTTGGTCCATTATTTAATATTATTTCAACTTTAGTATTTAAATAACTCCGAATAATATATAACACATCTTTTCTTGGAACTTCGACTTCAGTAAACCCAAAATTTAAGGCCATGCTTTGTCTTCGGGCTTTTACAATATTATGAACGGTATTTCTTAATGCATTTTCGTTTGAATTATATCCATTGAATCTCATCATCCTTCGATTGTCAGGATCATTTGCCCCTGGCATTCCATATTCATCACCATAATAGATCACTGGGACTCCGGGAATTGAGTGATTGAAAGCGTGTAATAAAGCAAGCTTATCATAAGAAATAGGGTTTCCAGCTCCTATTTCACGTGTATATCCCGCCAATTTTGTGTCTTCTGTAGGGTTGATTTCTTTACCTGCAATAGAGATGAATCGAGGTTTATCCTGATTCCCAGAAATATTTCCCATTAAATGGTGAAATCCATAAGTTTTAAGACTGGTTTCTAAAACTTCCATGAGTTGTGTTGCATTTCCGCTTAGATCCCCAAAAAAATTCACTGCCGCATCATATAGGTTAAAGTCAAATTGGGCATCGAGTAATCCTGGACCTATATAGCTAGATATTAGGTCTGGAGAGCCATAAGTCTCGCCAATTTGAAATATTCGTTTTCTTTTAACAGTGCTTACTTCTTTTTTAATTTTTTTTGTTAAAGTCCTCCAAAAAAGAATATCTACATGCTTTGTTGCATCATGACGGTAACCATCGAAACCATAATCTCGTACCCATACCAAGGCGGAATCAGTCATTGGGTTAACAACTTCAGGCCTACTTAAATCTAGGGTGGGAAGATGATTATCGAACCATGTTGTTAATCTATGAGAGTCCCACTTTTCAGTATTCAGACTTCCATCTTCGAGATAAAGAGGTGTGGCCCATTCCGGATATTTTTTATAAACAGGGTGATCTAAATGGACATGATTAGCGACATAATCCACTAAAACATTTAAGTCTTTTGAGTGCGCTGAATGCAATAATTTTTTTATGGAGGTTTTTGATGCTAAACGACTATCAGGTAATACCGAACTTATCGGCCAATAGCCGTGATAACCTGAAAATTTAGTTTTAACTCCCCCCTTGTCCCATAAGCCCCATGCTCCTTCAGGGTTTCTTCCAATTGGAGAAAGCCAAACTGTATTAAAGCCAAAATTTTCGAAATACCCACTATCAATGACGTTTAGTAAACCATCTAAATCACCCCCCATATAATCGGCTAACGCGATAACATTACTTTGATTTAAAGGCCTATCATTCATATAATTGCCATTTGAGAAACGGTCGACCATTAAAAAATATAATGTTGATGCCTCCCAATCTTGACGATTTAATTTTGTGGTTGACCTAATAACATTCTGTTTATCAAAAGGAATTAGAATGTCATTACTGATTTGTGTTCCATTTTCTGAATATAAATGAAGATGGTTTCGGTCTTTCCATTTGTTTTTTCCGGGAAGCTCTATCCATAGTTCTCCATTTTTATTTCTTCTTATTGACTTTTTTGGAATTAACCTTGTGTTCCATAAGGCATAAACAATCTGATCTTCTGGTAAGCTATCCAGCTGGACATGATGTCTCTTGAAACCGTTGACCTTCCGGTCAATAATATTCAGGGCCCTTAATGGTTGACAGGGTTTAGTTGTCTCTTTGACTATTAATTGATGATTATAGCCCCCCATGCCGTTACTGACAAGGCCATAGGGACTTTTTGGAATAACCTCTTCATGTCCGTTTACATAAAATTTAAATTCAAATTGACCGGGGGATAGGTTTAAATTTAATACATGCCGCCCATTGGAAGAGTCTAGTCTTTCCGCATATTTCATTGGCATAGACGTTCTATTCCAATTATTAAAACTCCCAAAAACATAAACAGAATCATTTGGCTCTTTGCCATCGTGCTCAATTTGAATTTCTCGCAAATAATCTTGTCTCATCATCAATGATAAGTCGCCATCATCGGTATGAAAAGTAACATGACCCATGGGTCGGTTCATTCTTCCCTGGATGAGGTATAGCGAAGAATCTTTTTGAAAAGTTGTAATCAAACCATTTGGCCAGGTGACACTTTTTACTTCTTTACTTATGTAGTCTTGAGTGTATAATTTGGTAACCGCTCCTTGAAGTCTTAATGGCCGATACCCCAGCTCATTGATATCAGAACTTTCAGTGGACTTAATATGAGTGCAACTGTTAAGAGCAAGACAAGCTAGGATAAAAGGAATAGAGAGAATTCGCATTTTAAAAATATCGTGTAAATATGAAATCTAAATGTAGAAAAAAGCACGAACCTAAAGAATCATATTACTATTAAAATTCTCACCATTTTTTAGACTTATTTTCTTTTTAAAAACAATAAAATCTACTGAACCCCCTTTAATATTAGAAATATTAAAATTATTTTGTCTAATGACAATTTGTAAAACAGCATTACGCCAACATAAGGAAAAGGCTAATCTCGCCCAGTTTTTTGGCAATTCTGGTTGAAAATGTAAATCTTCTCCGATGATTTTCATGCCCCCAAATCCATAAACAACCGACATCCATGTGCCTCCCATTGCAGTAATATGAAGACCCTGGTGAACTTCATTATTATAATCATCTAAGTCAAGACGAGAAGTGCGTAAATAAAGATCGTAAGCCTTTTCTTTATATCCAAGACGATTCGCAAGAATACTATGAACACTTGGGCTTAAAGAGCTTTCATGCACAGTAAGGGGCTCATAGAAATCAAAATTTTTACGAAGTATCTCTAGTGAAGTTTGATCTTCGAAAAAAAACATCCCCTGAAGAGTGTCCGCTTGCTTTATAAAACATGATCTAAGAATACGGTCCCAACTCCATTTTTGATTTATCGGAATATCATTTTGTGGGATGTTTTTTGCTGGCACAATTTCCTTGTCAAGAAAGCCATCCTGCTGAAGGAATATATCTAGTTTTTCGCTAAAAGGAAAATATATATTTTCAGAAATATTCTGCCAGTTCTTCAATTCTTTTAAACTTAATTTTATTTTTTCAGCAAATTCTGAATAATTGACAAGATCTTCCCGTTCCCAACGATCAAGAGATTTAACCGCGTAGGATAAACACCATGACGCAATAAAATTTGTGTAGTAGTTATTATTGACATTATTTTCATACTCATTTGGCCCTGTTACCCCAAGAATCACATATTTATGACGTTCAGAGCTCCAATTGACTCGTTGAGCCCAAAATCGGCAAATCGCTACTATAACTTCAAGCCCTCCTTCTTTTAAATAATTATAATCTTGCGTATGCCTGATATAATTGTATATCCCATAAACAATAGCACCGTTTCGGTGAATTTCTTCAAAAGTAATCTCCCATTCATTATGACACTCTTCTCCATTCATTGTAACCATCGGATAAAGAGCAGCTCCATCTTTAAACCCTAATTTTTCAGCATTTTCAATGGCTTTTCCAAGTTGTTTGTATCGATATATAAGTAGATTTTTTGAAATTTTAGCTTCGGATGAAGCCAAGAAAAATGGAAGACAGTAGGCTTCCGTATCCCAATAAGTTGAACCCCCATATTTTTCCCCAGTAAAGCCTTTGGGACCAATATTTAATCTCGAATCTACTCCGGTAAAAGTTTGTAGTAATTGAAATATATTATATCGTATTGCTTGCTGAGCAGTAGGGTCTCCTTCGATTATAATATCAGCCAATTCCCACTTTTTAAGC
>CAJWXO010000049.1 GCA_913049755.1 uncultured Cryomorphaceae bacterium | reverse complement strand
AGTCTTTAAGGTGCGATTCAAATAAATCCCTACAAATGCTATAAATCCATAACCTAAGGTATCGTAATCTAATTGTAAACTAGCACCTCTAATTACACCTGCCTTCTCCATTTTCTTAACCCTAACATGAATGGTACCTGAGGAGACCTTCAATTCTTTTGCTATGTCAGTAAAAGTTTTTCTTGCATCTAAAAGAAGATGCCCTAAAATTTGACGGTCAATACGGTCCAATTTCAACTGTTCCATGGGTACTTTTTATTTTTCTTCTTTCCAAAAAGGTAGTGAAACGATTCTAGCGAGAAGATGCTTCTTCCTGACTACAATGAAAATATCAGATCCAATTTTCGATTTTTCAAACCGCACATATCCCATACCTATAGCTTTACCTAATGAAGGCGACATAGTTCCACTAGTGACGACACCAATTTCGCCTCCTGAATTATCTGAAATCAGATAACCTTGCCGAGGGACTCCTCTGTCTACAAGTTCAAAAGCAACTAATTTTTTTGAAACACCAGATTCTTTTTGAACTTTTAAAGAATTGGAATTAATAAAGTTTTTGCTGAATTTAGTTATCCAACTCAATCCTGCCTCTATTGGGGAAGTGAAGTCATCAATATCGTTTCCATACAAGCAATAACCCATTTCTAACCTCAATGTATCTCTTGCGCCTAAACCAATAGGTTTTATATCTAAGGGTGAGCCAGCAGCAAATATGCTTTTCCAAATTAAATCAGCAAAGTTGTTTGGGACATATATTTCATAACCCCCAGATCCCGTATATCCGGTAGCAGAGATAAGAACATCCGGCACACCGCAAAACTCACCTACTTCAAATGTATAATATGAAAGTTCTGATAATCTCATATCTGTTAAAGTCTCTATAGCCTTTGTAGAATTAGGTCCTTGGACAGCAAATAATGAAATTTTGTCTGAACTATTAGTTAATTCAATATTGTAAGAGCCCTTATTCAGTTTGAGCCAACTCCAATCTTTCGAAATATTCGAGGCATTCACGACTAAGAGATAACTTTCAATACCAAGACAGTACAATAATAAATCATCCACAATACCTCCACTAGAATTTGGAAAACATGTGTACTGTATTTTTCCAGGCGACAATTTAGAAACGTCATTACTTGTTACCAATTGAAGAAAATCTAGAGAATCAGGTCCTTTAATATGGAATTCTCCCATATGAGAAACATCAAATACACCAACATTTTTTCTGACCGCTAAATGTTCTAATATCACCCCTTCATATTGAATAGGCATTTCATAACCCGCAAAGGGAACCATTTTCCCACCAATGTTTCGGTGAGCCGCATCAAGAGATAACTTCTTGATCAAATTTTCTTCATCCATTGTAAAAAGTTCTATAAGAATATTTAATAGTCAAAAATAAGAGATTGTTTACCCATGAACACGCCTTGATTCAGCAAATTCAAGAATTATATTACCTTCAAATTCCAGTAGACTATTCCACAAATCATCAACCTCTTTTCTATTGCCATACTTTCTTGCAAAACCAAGAAAAATCGTATAATGATTGGCCTCGGAGGACATTAATTTAGAATAAAAATTAGATAGTTTCTCATCTTTTAAATTTTCTGATAATACTCTAAATCTCTCGCAGCTTCGAGCTTCAATTAAAGCTGCAACTAAAAGCCGATATATTAATCTTTTCATTCGATGATCACCTTTAGGGAAAAAATCCAGTATCCTACGGACATATAAATCTGGACGCTCTCTACCTAAAGTCCAATTTCTCTCAAGTATTAGTTTGTGTACCATTTCGAAATGGGACATCTCTTCACGAGCGAGACTTGACATACTCTTAACCAAATCATTCAATTCAGGGTAAGTAACAATAAAAGATATTGCTGTTGATGCCGCTTTTTGCTCACAGTATGCATGATCAACTAATATTTCTTCTAAATTCTCTTCTACCGCATGAGCCCATCTAGGGTCGGTAGGTAATTTCAATCCAAGCATAATGAGGCAAAAGTAACAGCATTTTCCGATCTTTCCGGTATGGTAAAGCGTTTAAAGTTGCAATACCTGATTGTGATTTCTATTCTAGTAATTGGATTTCCATCAGAGCAAGTTCATAGAAACTCAACTTTTCATTGGACTCATAGGGGGAATCAATATAAAGATGTAATCAAAGTTGCCTTCTTTCCAGATTTGGGAACGATGAATATTATTAATGGTAAAGCTCAAGGATTGGAGTTTTCTTTAATCGAGGAATGGAGCAAAAGAAATAACATTAAGATAGAATGGCACTTTGTATCCAGTTCTGAGGAGGCAATTTCTAAAGTCGCAAACGGAATTGTCGATATTGGAGCTGGGAATATTCCATTACAAAAAAGACCCGGTCTAATTTACTCTGATCCGATAAGAAGTTTTAATTGGCTTCAGTATGGTCAAAGTGACAGTTTAATATTATTAAAAAGATATCCTAAGCTATCTATTGCTTTAAATAAATCGGATACTCTTCCTCTTTTAATTGAAAATACTCAAATGTGGCGACATGCAGACTTTAACAAAAAAGGATGGTTAATTCCGGACTATCTGGCTCATGAACTAAATAAAAAGACGTCATATGAAAACTCGTGCAAATTTTTCGCCAAAGGGAATTTTTCTTGGGTATCCCAAAGTCAGGACAGTTCATTAATAAAAACTGTAAATAAATTAATTAAAGACCCTAAGCTAAATAGAAAAATTAATCATTATAAATCTCATAACATATATTCCAACTATCAGGACTATCAGAAGATATCTCCTTTTGATGATGACTTTAAAAACCGAGTTGAATTAGATAAATATACACTTACGGCACTTGTATTTGTAGAGAGTAGATTTCGCAGTGATATCATATCACCTGCTGGGGCTATTGGACTCATGCAAGTTATTCCCTCGACCGCTGAGTCTTTAGGTATTGATTCGATTAGCCTATTTGATTCAAAAAATAATATCCGCGCTGGACTCAAATACTTGCGTTTCTTAGATAAATTTTGGGATTTAAAAGGAGTTCAGTCTGAAAATCGTCTACCATTTATTCTAGCTAGTTATAATACGGGGCCATCTCGTATCGCGAAATCGGCCAGACAAGCGTATAGATTAGGATTTAATTCTTGTTTATGGTTTGACAATGTTGACCAAGTTGCCAAGGGACCAGGATCACATTATGCAAATAAAATTCTGGATATTGCCAATATTTACAAAGGATATTCAGAATCAATAACCAAATCAAAAAATTAGAATTGAAAATATATAAAAGGTTGACTATCCGAAGACATCGCTTGATATAAAACCACAACTACCAATAGAACAGAAGACCATTGAACTAACAATGAGGAATTAATGAATTTTCGCCTATAATTCTCCTTTTGAATCTCTGGAATCCAATGGATCAAATAACCCACGAGCATTAGACTCAATGGACGCCAAAAACCTGATAGAATATCCAAGGTAATGGATGGATCAAAAGCGGTCCAAATTCTAGTTATAATCAATAGGGCATTATCCCATGTCTCAGACCTAAACCAGGCTCTAGTAAATGTTATAAATAATAATGTTGTGGAAATCCCAAAAACCTTTCCCAGTAGGGATAATTTGGGACTCCAAGGACGAATTTGTTTCCAAAATTTATAAAAGATTAGACCTAATCCATTTAGCCCCCCCCAAACAACGAAATTCCATGACGAACCATGCCAAAGCCCACCCAGCAACATGGTAAGCATCAAGTTAATATTTGTATTTAACCATTTTCTAAATGTTGTTACCCAGCGTGTAAGAAAGAATATTATCAATAAAAAAATTGCCATAAAGATTGGAACCTTCCATGATTCCGCCAAAATAGCTAAAACAAAAAAAGAAGTAAATACAATTACATAAGATGCAAAGGAACCTTCTCGATTACCTCCAAGTGGAATATAAAGGTAATCTCTTAGCCAACTGCTTAAAGAAATATGCCAACGGCGCCAAAAATCACCGACATTAATTGCCTTGTATGGTGAATTGAAATTCTTAGTTAATGTAAATCCCATTAATAGCGCCACACCAATCGCAACATCTGTATACCCACTGAAGTCTGCATATACTTGTAAAGAATAGGCAAAAAGAGCAAGCAAGCATTCCAGTCCGCTATAAAGAGTGGGTTGGGCAAATACCCTATCAGCAAAATTGCTAGCAACATAATCAGCTAAAACTATTTTCTTAAGCAAACCATTTATTATCCAAAAAAGACCGAGTCCAAAAGCCGCTCGAGTCAATTTATAGGGCTTATAAAGTTGTGGGATAAATTCTGAAGCTCGAACTATTGGACCTGCAACTAATTGGGGAAAGAAACTAACATAAAAACCAAAATCTAATGGAGATTTAACCGGCTCTATTTTTCGCCGATAGATATCAATTATGTACGACAGGCATTGAAAAGTATAGAAAGAGATACCTACAGGTAATAAAATTTTGCTTTCTATAAAATCAGTTCCTAGGTAAGCATTACTCCATATCGCGTGAACTGGCATCGGGTCCCAATTAATATTAAAAGCCTCCGATAAGAAATCAGAAATAAAGTATGGGTATTTGAAATAACTCAAAACCGATAAATTAACTAAAACACTAATTGCAACCCATACCTGCCTTTTCCAGGCGGATAAAGTCCTGTGTAAACCATGTCCAATTGAAAAATCAACTAGTGTAGAGAAAATGAGTAAAACAAAAAAAACTCCACTTGTTTTATAATAAAAAAACAAGCTGATAAAAAACAAAAATGCGTTTCTAAGGGCTGTTTTTCTATAAACTAAGGCATAAAAAAGCAATGAAACACCAAACAAAACCCAAAAAAATATTGAAGTGAAATTCAATGGAGACTTTGCACTAAAACTCCATATTTGAGAAAAGTCACGAAAGAAAAGTTCAATCATCACTTTAAAGTATTAAGGATTTCAGATCCTTGATTAGCGCCCTCGATTTGTGTTGCTATAAATGCATTTTCAATAGCCATTGCAAGCCAATTAGCTTGAAGCCCGTAACCTGCTCGAGTCATGTGAATGCCATCATCCTTTGCCCATCCTTTACGAATCCAAAATGGAACAGAGTTTCTTCCCCCCATCAAATTATAAAAATCATGAACAGAGGCTTTATGTTTTCTAGCGAGTCGATACATGGCTCTGCGAACAGTTTCGCCATGGGGATTGAATTTTCCTTTATAAAAACTGTCGTTATTCGTTAAAAATATAAAAGCGCACTCCGGGTTCACCAATTTAATTGCATGAACTAGACTGTCATAATTGTTTTCATATGATAGAGAATCAAATCGTCCAATAGATTTATAAGCATCATTTATTCCAAGTCCAAAAAGAACCAAGTCAGGATATATGGCATTCAATTGTTTCCCAAATCGATCACATTTTAAGTATGAATGAGTAGCTGCTCCATTGGCTCCAATAGCGTGATAACGTAAACCGGGAGTACCCCTGAGCACTTGAACGCCCTCCAAGGAAAAATATTTTTGTTTTGATGTAAGAGAAACGAGACCAAAACGAATCGTATCTTGAGGTTGTGAATAAAGTGCCTCAAAAGCATCAAAATCCTTATTATACCAAGAGCTATCTGGATTGTTTAAAAACTGAACATGCATAGAACTATCACTGGGAGTAGCAAAAACCCTAATCTTCTTATAACCAAAGGGCTCGTCTCTGCTATAAATTTTAACCTTTGAATTAGAGTCACTCGTCCAAGCCCTTATACCAGACATACCCCAAGGTCCAGTATGTCTAGGAACTGAGCAGCGCTGGCCGATCCAATTCGCTGAAGACGGATACGCCATTACTTTGTATGTACTTGGATTGTTTGTATGAGCTAAGGAAAAAGGGAAAAAAAAACCTCTCTCTCCTTCTAGACCAGGAGACATAGATTGAAGTTTAAATCTAATAGCATCAGTTAACATACCTGCTTGAACATGAGAGCCCCCAATATGAACGATATTGACCTCTCCCAGACCTTTAAATATCAAATTATCTAATTTGTTAAAAAGTGGAATAAATCCATTTTTTCCATTGGGGAAATCTAGTTGATTTTTTATCGCTGGTTCGGGCAGAGGATCAGGTAATGATTTCAGAGAGATAGGCTGGGCGTCAACACATAAAAAAGACTGGAGAATAAAAATGCATACTAGAATTCTCTTATTCATAAGTGCTTAATTCAAATTCTAATGCCGAAACTATTGCCTTTCCAACTTTTTTAGCTCCACGAGGTGTGAAATGAATATAGTCAGGACCTGCTAGAGGAGGAGATTGATTGACCCAATCTACCATAGATCCTTCTTCACCCATTAAATCAAACAAATCGAAAAAACCGACATTCTCATCAAAAGCTACCTTTTTCATAACATCCCTCACTTCCCGAACAAACGGATAACTAACCCAATTCAACCCATCTTTAAAAGCCATATCGCTAGGCCCGATAACAAGAATGTTCGCTGATGGAAGAAGTCTGCGAAACAACCTGATTTGACGCAAAAATGAATCGCCATATCTGTTAACTGACTCTTTTGATTTAAAGTATGGAACGGAATTACCTCCAAACTGCAATATTATAAGACCAATAGGATGATTTTTCAGCTCTTGACTAAAATGAAATTCATCCATTTGGGTAAAGCTAGTTCCACTGGCTCCTCTCATAGATATATTATCAACATTTACTCCAAAAAGCCCATCAAGAGAAATACCATATAAATCGGGACTATTCCCTTTAAATTCAAGCTTCAATTCCTTAACAGGGTCAGTTGCTATCTGAATAAAACTGCCTCCCCTGGCTGTGCTATCTAAATATTCAATGCGCCAGAGAGTATCATTTGCGAACCACTTTATTTCAAGTGGGCCTTTTGATGGTCCATAAAATAGCTCGAATCTTGAAAATCTCCTAGCTCTTGAATATCCATATTTACGAGGCTTAAAACTAACTATAGCATCTGCACCATCATCTTTTTGAACTTTATATCGATTAGATATACCTGATAAACCGTAACGCCCCTGTTCTTGTTTTTGATTTTTTCTCCCGAAACTCACCATTCTAAACCATTCTCCTTTTGTGGTATGGGCAACAGCTGCCATTGGAACAAAAGGGGTTAAATTTTGAAAACCCGCTCCATTTCCCCCATAATTATTTTGGAAGAAGTCACGAATTTCTCTTGTCATTCGGTCACCTTCAATCTGAGAATCTCCAAAATGGAGAATTCTCAAAGAGCTCTTCAAATCAAGGCCTTTTAAAGATTTTGAGAAGGACTTAAATCTAAGTGTATCATTGTTTGAAAATGATATTGTCGACAAACCTCTTGGGGGTGTTTTAAAGCCTTGCTTTCCTTGAGATTTAGATATTTCCTGAACTATTGAATCCCGAGCTGGATCTTCAAGTATGACTATAGCCTCCTCCTCTATCGGCTCTAAAACAGGTAGCTTCCATTGCGGAGCCCTCAGAGTAAATTTTTCATTTATAGAAATTTCAGGAGAAGGGTTTAAATAAGACCCTATCCCGATAACTAGTATTAAGCTAAGAAAAAAAATAGCAATTTGCCATGGGGTCCTCTGGTCGTCTTTCATAGGAAGTCACAAAGGAATATTGAGGCGTTGGCCTGGGTAAATTGCATCGGTTCCTCTATTTATTCGAATTAAGTCAGCTAATGATAGATTTGGATAGCCTTTTCTTATTTTCCATAGACTATCCCCTTTTTTTACTTTATAAATTGTAAATCGAGGAATTTCTGATAGCCTAATAATGGGTTCATTCGTTTTTATATTACTGACATTATTATCATCACAACATTCCTCTAGCTCACTTAAATTTTCTGACAAATTATCATAACCCTTGCGACGTTTTATTCTCGCCTGAGCCATATCAAGTTCACCAACTGACATCCTCCTTAAAATTGATGGCCCATAAATCAAAGCAATATCAGCTTTAGATGAATCATTAAATTGACACATGTAGTCTAGCCAAAGAGTTTGAGCTACAGAAAATCCTTTCAACGAATCTAAGTCCTCGTAATTAAATCCATATTTCGCTATTGCACTAGGATGCAGGCCGAATAAACCCATAAATCGAACGTGCCCATCTGGCCTATCAAAATTTTTTTGTTGCCAAATTATCTGCTCTGTTCTTATCAAGTCTGGAAAAAAATAGATGGGAGGCTCAGCTTTTGACTGAAAAAAAATGACAAATAAGAAAAGAACAAGCTGAAAGCGCATAATCAAAGATATTATTTCAATATCCTAGTTACATCAAGTGTTGCAACAACTTTTCAACTAATCCAATGCTTTTTTAGTTAAAAACATGTAGACTTGTAGTTGTAATTTTTAAAATCAATTCTATGAATATCTCCAAATTGCTCTCACTTCTATTTGTTGCAATTATTGTTTCATCATGTGGAATACTTCAACTAGAAAAAGACAAAGATTCTGAACCTTTAACAATGGAGGTTGTTCAAGAGAAATTTCCAGGATACACTCTTACAGAATATCAAGCAGGAGAAGGCCTATATAAAGTGAATTGTGGCAAATGTCATGGTCTTTATGATGCTGGGAGCTTAACTGAAAGTAAATGGTTAAGTACTATTCCAAGAATGGCTGTAAAGGTTAACAAAAAGGGAGGGAGAGAATTAGTTTCAGAAGACGGCGAGCAGGCTATTTTCCGCTACTTATACTCTCAAG
>CAJWXO010000048.1 GCA_913049755.1 uncultured Cryomorphaceae bacterium | reverse complement strand
AACAACATCTACAACTTTCCCTAAAGGTATACCTCTGCCAAAATCTCTTATCTCTACCGAACCTTTATTGATATTTATTTCGATAGTCCTACCTCCTCCCATCACAAATTCATCAATAGAGTTATCTGCGACTTCTTTTACTAAAATATAAATACCATCATCTGCTGATGACCCGTCACCTAGTTTACCAATATACATACCAGGCCTGAGCCGAATATGTTCCTGCCACTCTAAGCTCCGAATATTATCTTCAGTATATTCCGTGTGTTCAGACATAGTTCTGTTGCGAATCTACATAAGACTTAACAACTGAGCTCTGTTAATCTCGACCTTTTAATTCACTAAAAGCATAAGTTTTTAACAAGAAGACTAAAAAATAGTATTCTAGGTAAATAAATCCTTGTTTAGACGTTAAACCTAAAATGTACTACATCACCATCTTGAACTACGTAATCTTTCCCTTCAACTCTCATTCTCCCTGCTTCTTTTACCGCGAGTTCATTTTTAAACTCTACGTAATCTGAATAAGAAATAACTTCTGCTCGAATAAATCCTTTCTCAAAATCACTATGAATTACTCCAGCACTTTGAGGAGCTGTACTTCCTTTTTTTATAGTCCAGGCTCGAACTTCTTTGACTCCAGCTGTGAAATATGTTTGCAAATTCAACATTGAATACGCCTCTCGTACAATTCTATTTACGCCTGGCTCTGTCAATCCCAAATCCTCTAAAAACAAACTTCTTTCATCATAATTCTCTAATTCAATAATATCCGACTCAATTGCCACAGCGAGATGCATGAGATGCGAGCCTTCTTCGGCAGCCATAAGTTTAACTTTATCTACATAATGATTACCATTTTTAGCTGAAGATTCATCAACATTACAAACATATAAAATCGGCTTGTCTGTAATAAGCTCATATTCCCGAATCCATTTAGATTCTTCTTGTGATCTATCGAATGAGCGAACAGATTTCCCAGACTCTAGGTGCTTCTTTAATCCAATCGCCATTTCTGTTTCGCGAATTGCCTCTTTATCTCCAGTCTTTGATATTTTACGAACTTTTTCCAAGCGCTTCTCTAGCGAGTCAAGGTCTTTTAACTGTAATTCCATATCAATAGTTTCTTTATCCCTTATGGGGTCTACTGAGCCATCAACATGGACTATATTGTCGTTATCAAAACACCTTAAAACATGTAAAATTGCATTACACTCTCTAATATTTCCCAAAAATTGATTTCCTAATCCTTCGCCCTTACTTGCTCCTTTTACAAGCCCGGCAATATCAACAATTTCCACAGTTGCTGGAATTACTTTTTCAGGATCTACTAAAGATTCTAACATTTCCAGTCTTACATCTGGAACATTGACCGTACCAACATTGGGTTCAATTGTACAAAACGGAAAGTTTGCTGCCTGAGCCTTAGCATTACTTAAACAATTAAATAAAGTTGATTTACCTACATTAGGAAGGCCTACAATACCGCATTTCATAATCTTAAATTTTGCACAAATGTACTCCCTTAAAGACCTTACTTTTGTGTATTATAAATTGATGAAACTATTTTATGAATAACTCTATTGAACTCATCCCATCTCAAGTAAGACGAGATATACTTCGAATGGTACATGACGTGCAATCAGGACATCCAGGGGGATCAATGGGGTGCACTGAATTTTTTGTTGCTTTATATTTTAAATTACTCAACCATAGCCCCGAACCTTTTAATATGGATGGGAATAATGAAGACATTTTCTTCTTGAGCAACGGCCATATAAGCCCTGTTTTTTATAGCGTATTAGCCAGATCTGGATACTTCCCAGTTGAAGAATTGAATACTTTCAGAAAAATAGATTCGCGCCTTCAAGGTCATCCAACAACACATGAAGGTCTGCCAGGTATTCGAGTTGCATCTGGAAGTCTAGGGCAAGGTTTATCGGTAGCAATTGGTGCTGCTCAAGCGAAAAGACTATCTGGTGATAAAAATTTAGTATTTACACTTCATGGTGATGGGGAACTTCAAGAAGGTCAAATTTGGGAAGCTGCACTATATGCAGGATCTAAAAATATTGATAATATCATTGCAACAATTGACGCAAATGGACAACAGATCGATGGTTCTACTGATGACGTAATGGCTATGGGAGATATAGGATTAAAATTTGAAGCTTTTGGTTGGCAGGTTATTCAAATAGAAGATGGTAATGATTTATCTAAAGTTATTGATGGTTTAACTTCTGGAATAAAATATTCAAGAAAAGGAAAACCTATTTGTATTATCATGAAGACTGAAATGGGCGCAGGTGTTGATTTTATGACAGGTACTCACAAGTGGCATGGGATTGCCCCGAATGATGAACAATTAGAAATTGCATTAAGCCAATTACCTGAAACTTTAGGAGATTACCCCCTTTAATGAAGTTTATACTTTTTATAACCACTGCCCTATTTACTCATAGTGCTATTCTCTGTCAAACAAGATTGACGGGGCAATCTGATGGCTCAGAAAAAATAAGTAGAATTCTATTTGTTCTAGACGCTTCAAATTCTATGTATGGCCGTTGGGAGAATGGAACAAAAATGGAAATTGCTCAAAGATTAATGACTGAAATGATAGATAGTCTATCTGATGTAGAAAATCCAAATTTCGAATTAGCCCTTAGAGTATATGGACATCAAAAACCAGTCCCACCGCAAGATTGTAATGATACAAAATTAGAGGTTGCGTTCAGCCCTAATAACCTTTCTCGAATAAAGCAAAAAATACGAGAACTAAGGCCTTTAGGAACTACTCCAATTGCTAGATCAATACTGAGCTCTGGAGGAGATTTTCCAAAGTGTGAGAATTGTCGAAATATAATAGTGCTTATAACTGATGGAGTCGAGGCATGCGATGAAGATCCGTGTGCAGCTTCAAAAATACTTCAAAAAAAAGGTATTACACTCAAACCTTTTGTTATTGGAATTGGACTAGAACCTGAACTTGTTAAATCTTTTGACTGCGTAGGCTCTTATTATGATGCAAAGAATGAAATAGCATTCAGAAAAGTTCTTGGAGTCATTGTAACTCAAGTTTTAGATAATACAACAGCCCAGGTAAACCTTATTGACAATCACGGTTTAGCTTCTGAAAGCAATTTACCCGTTATTCTCAGAAATATGGATAGTGATATTGTTGAAGAAATGTTCATTCACACTTTAAACTATAAAAACTTACCTGACACATTGTCTTTAGATCCTCTTGTACAATATAAAGGACTGGTCTATTCCATACCTCCGGTGGCAATAGATTCAACTTATATATTTTCGGGTAAGCATAATCAAGTTGGAACACGCGTAATTATGGGCCAATTGAAGCTTAGTATGCCAGGCACAAAACCCTCTCAAACCAAACCACTAGCCTTGATTCGAAGACCTGGAGAAACTAAAATATTAAATGTCCAAGTCTTTAATACATCAAATAGATATTTATCAGGTACATATGACTTAGATATTCTAACCCTTCCTAGATACAACGAAAAAATTGAAATTAAACCTGGACACATTCATGATTACAGCATTCCTGCTCCAGGAGATGTAACGATACAACTTAAAACTAATGGATATGGAGCCATTTTTGAGATTGATGGTGAAAAATTAACGTGGGTAACTAACTTGGATGATAAACTTACCCGACAACGATATTCCATTCAACCAGGTCAATATATGCTAGTTTTTAGGTCTAGAAGTTCACAGCAAACGTCTTATTCAAAAACACAAAAATTCAATGTTTCATCAGGCACCTCAACATTAGTGCGACTATAATTAATTTAAAATAAAATGCATTCACATATAAATTCGGGAAACAAAGACACTAGATCAGGATTTGGCTCGGGCCTTTATCATCTTGGTAAGATTAATCCCAAAGTTGTTGCTTTGTGCGCTGACTTGACTGGGTCTTTAAAAATGAATGCATTTGCTGATGAATTTCCAGAAAGATTTTTCCAAACTGGAATTGCTGAGGCTAATATGATTGGAATGGCTGCGGGACTTACTATTGGTGGAAGAATCCCTTATACTGGAACTTTTGCAAACTTTTCCACTGGTCGTGTTTATGATCAGATACGTCAGAGTATTGCATACTCTGGGAAAAATGTTAAAATATGTGCATCACATGCTGGTCTTACCCTTGGTGAAGACGGCGCAACTCACCAAATTCTTGAAGATATAGGATTAATGAAAATGCTACCTGGCATGACCGTTATTTCACCCTGTGACTATAATGAAACCAAAGCAGCTACTATTGCTATTTCAAACCATTCCGGCCCAGTTTATCTGAGATTTGGACGTCCAAAAGTTCCTAATTTTACATCACCAGAAAAACCATTTATAATTGGCAAAGCTGATATTCTTACTGAAGGTGAAGATGTTACAATAATAGCAAATGGTCATCTAGTTTGGGAAGCTCTTGAAGCATATAATGCCCTCAAGAAAATTGACATAAGTGCAGAGGTAATTAACTTTTCAACCATTAAACCCTTGGATATTCAAACTCTTTTAAAAAGTGTGAAAAAAACTGGTAAGGTTGTAACTGCAGAGGAACATCAGAGAAATGGAGGACTTGGAGATTCTATATCACAAGCGCTTTCTTTGAATAATCCTTGCCCCATGGAAATGGTTGCTGTGAATGATTCATTTGGTGAAAGTGGTAAACCTGATCAATTATTAAAAAAATATGGTCTTGATGCAAAAAATATAATCTCCGCAGTACAGCGAGTATTAAAGCGTTGATTTTATAATTAATAAATACATTACAACGAATCACTTTTTACTGATTTTAAAATCAGATAAATAATTTATGGATTTAGAACAATCATTTCTGCACCATTTAGCTCCTACGACTGAATCGCCTATGGCTTTGACATTTTCTAAAGCAAAAGGAGTTTACTTATTTGACCCGGCAGGAAATAAATATTTAGATATGATCAGCGGGATTGGTGTGGCTAATGTCGGTCATAGCCACCCCGATGTCATTTCAGCTGTCCATGAACAAGTCGACTCCCATATGCATTTAATGGTTTATGGAGAGTTTGTTCAAAAAAAGCAAGTCACTTATGCAGAATTAGTAACTAGAACGCTTTCTGACCAATTGCAATGCGTTTATTGGGTTAACTCTGGAACTGAAGCAACAGAAGGTGCTTTCAAATTAGCAAAACGAATAACTGGTAGATCTGAAATCATTTCCTTTAAAGGGTCCTATCATGGGTCAACATTAGGGGCACTTTCAGCAATGGGATATGAAAAATACAAGAGAGCATATAGACCATTAATCCCAGGTCACAGACAGTTAAATTATAATGATATTAAGTCGTTAGATGAAATCTCTTCTCGCACAGCTGCTGTAATCGTGGAATGTATACAAGCCGGATCAGGATATACCAGCGGCACAAAAGAATTTATATCCAAACTATCCATAAGATGTTCAGAGCTCGGAACTATGCTCATTATTGATGAATGCCAAACCGGTTTCGGAAGAACTGGGAAACTTTTCGCCCATCAATTATATGAAGTCACACCTGATATTCTTTGTTTAGGAAAGGCCCTTGGTGGTGGATTACCCCTGGGAGCTTTCATATCATCCAAAGAAAACATGAAAAAACTTGCCCATGACCCTATGCTAGGTCACATAACAACTTTTGGTGGTAACCCCTTGAGCTGCGCAGCTGGACAAGCAGCATTAGAAGTGTTGATTGCATCAGGTTGGATGAGTTTAGTTAATGAACTAGGTGCAATTATAACCAATACTCTAATCGAACATCCCAAAATCCGAAGTGTCAAGGGTATGGGATTGCTGATTTCAATATTCTTGGATAGTCCTCAAACAGTTCTTCAAATTCAAAAAAAATTAATAGAACGAAAAATAATTTCAAACTTTTTTCTTTTTGAGGATACTGCACTAAGAATAACACCTCCCTTATGCATTAAAAAGAATGAACTAAAATATTTTACCTCAAATTTGATTGAGGTTCTAAACGAGTTATAAAATATGGAAAAGACAAATAAGCCAACAAAAAAGCCAAGTTTAATAAAAGGCATTATAATTCTAGCATTCTCATTCCCGTTTTTATTTGCAGGACCTGCATTTTATTTTTGGATCGGAGCACCAGCTCTAAGACAAGGAAATTGGGGATGGACTGCCTTTATCGTTATTTGCATGTTCGTTGGAGCCGGGCTTATAATTCGTGGCATTGTGGCTATACTCGATAGTTTTTTTGAACACTAACAAAGCTTAAAACGATAAAATCAAAAAAAACTCTTATTTATCAAGCCTGACCCGTTGGGCCACCAAAATGAATAGGGATTTGAGGATGATCAGTTTCTGATATTTTTCCATGAGCCGATTCAAATCGAGCAACATTTTCTTCGATTGCACTAATTAACCTTTTCGCATGCTGAGGGGTTAGAATGACCCGGGCTTTTACCCGTGCTTTAGGTAAGCCCGGCATCATCTGAATAAAGTCTAGTACAAATTCTGAAGGAGAATGATTGATTACAGCCAAGTTACTGTAAATACCATCAACCATATCTGGACCTAGTTCAATTTGAACTTGGTTTTCCTTATCATCACTCATAGCTTCAACATATTAATTCTCTAAATCAACATCAACTGTCTTTTTTGACATCATTTCTTCATACTCATCTTTACTTCCTACAACAGAGGTATAGTACTTTTTGAGACCTGTACCTGCAGGTATACGATGACCAACAATCACATTCTCTTTCAATCCCACAAGATTATCTCGCTTAGCAGCAATTGCTGCTTCATTCAATACTTTAGTTGTCTCCTGGAAAGAAGCAGCGGAAACCCAAGATTTTGTTTGAAGAGAAGCCCTAGTAATACCTTGTAAAATAAGTTTAGCCGTAGCCGGTTCAGCATCTCGTGCTTCAACAAGAGTCTTATCTGATCGCTTCAACAAGGAATTCTCATCCCGAAGTCTTCTGGTAGATATTTTCATTCCAGCCTTTAGTGAATCACTATCTCCAGCATCAACAATAATTTTTCTATCAAAAATTGAATCGTTTTCAGTAATAAAATCAATTGTATGCTCTAAATGACCTTCAAGGAACGATGTATCTCCACCGTCGACGATTTCTACCTTACGCATCATTTGCCGCACAATCACTTCGAAATGCTTATCGTTAATTTTAACTCCCTGTAAACGATAAACTTCTTGAATTTCATTTACTAAGTACTCTTGAACGGCAGTAGGTCCTTGTATCGCAAGAATATCTGCAGGCGTGATAGCCCCGTCGCTCAACGCAGATCCAGCGCGAACAAAGTCATTTTCTTGAACCAAGATTTGCTTTGATAAATTAATCAAATATTTTCTTTGCTCACCTGTCTTACTTTCAATAATAATCTCACGATTTCCACGCTTAATTTTACCATAAGAAACAGTACCGTCAATTGCAGCAACTACTGAAGGATTGGAAGGATTTCTTGCTTCAAATAATTCTGTAACACGAGGAAGACCACCTGTAATATCGCCAGCCTTTGCACCACGTCGAGGAATTTTTACTAATATTTTTCCTGCTTTTATTTCTTCTGATTCATCTACCATAAGATGCGCACCGACAGGTAAAGTGTAATGCTTTATTTCATTACCTTTTTTATCCATGACTTTTAACATAGATACTAATTTCTTATTTCGATTGTCTGAAATAACCTTGTCTTGGAAACCTGTTTGTTCGTCAATTTCAACTTTATAAGTTACACCTTGAACAATATCTTGGTATGCAATAGTTCCTGCATATTCTGAAATAATAACAGCATTGTATGGATCCCAGGAACATATAACATCTTCTTTCTTGACTTTATCCCCATTCTTAACAAGTAAGTTTGATCCATAAGGAATATTACCAGTCATGATAGCAATACCTGTATTCGAATCAACTATCCTCATTTCTCCTGTCCTACCAATAACTATGTTGGACTTTTTACCGTCATTATTCTCACCTAAAACTGTACGAACTTCTTCAAGTTCGAGCACACAGTCAAATTTTGCACTTAGACTACTTATTTCAGAGACATTACCTGCTGTACCACCGACGTGGAAAGTACGCAATGTTAACTGTGTTCCAGGCTCTCCAATTGATTGCGCCGCTAAAACACCAACAGCTTCTCCTGTTTGAACAAATTTTGCAGTAGACAAGTTTCGACCATAGCATTTTGCACAAATCCCACGTTTGCTTTCACAAGTAAGAGGAGAGCGAACTTCAACAGATTCAATCGGTGATTTATCTATTTTGGCAGCTGTAATATCTGAAATCATTTCACCCGACTCAACATAAGTTTCACCTGTGAGAGGATCAATTACCTCCAGAAGAGAGACACGTCCAGCTATTCTTTCAGATAAAGACTCTACAATTTCTTCATTCTTTCTTAATGCCTGAATCTCGAGACCCCTGAGAGTTCCACAGTCATCTTTATTCACAATGACATCCTGAGCAACATCGTGAAGACGACGAGTCAAGTATCCAGCATCTGCCGTTTTTAATGCAGTATCAGCAAGTCCTTTTCGAGCACCGTGGGTGGAAATGAAATACTCAAGAATCGAAAGGCCTTCTTTAAAGTTAGATATGATAGGATTTTCAATAATTTCACCACCACTGGAACCGGATTTTTGAGGTTTAGCCATCAAACCACGCATTCCCGATAACTGACGAATCTGTTCTTTTGAACCACGAGCACCAGAATCCAACATCATGTATATTGGGTTAAAGCCTTGACGGTCATTTATTAACTGAGACATCGCT
>CAJWXO010000047.1 GCA_913049755.1 uncultured Cryomorphaceae bacterium | reverse complement strand
AGTTTTCCCAAAGTCAGAGAAATATTTTTCAAAAACGTCAGGCATCCAATACCACGAGGGTCCCATATCAAATGTAAAACCTGAATCAGTAAGCTGTCTTGCACGGCCCCCAGGACCTGAATTTTTTTCTATAACATCTACTTCGTAGCCTTTTGAGGCCAAATAAGTAGCTGTACTAAGGCCAGAAAATCCTGCACCTATGACGACAGCTTTCATAAATATTTTGAGATAAAATTAACTAATTAGATTCCTTCAATCGCTCCACCATTTTCCTCCGGGCGAGGAAGATACGGCTTTTCACAGTTCCTAACGGAATCTGCATCCTCTCTGCTATTTCGTCATATTTATAACCATTAAAATGCATCATGAAAGCCTCAAGATATGACTTCTCTATAGTTTCTATATTTTCTAAAATGGTATTTAGGTTCAGAGCAGAATCTGCTTCAGTTTCCGGATCTGAAGTAATAGAGCCAAGCACGAATTGATTCTCTGAATCATCAGTGTAAGTATTTTGATTCCTCTTCCTTCTGTAGTTGTTGATAAAGGTATTTCTTAAAATTGTGTAAAGCCATCCCCTTAAGTTCGTACCCTCTTTAAATTTATTTTGATTTTTTAAGGCTTCGAGAAAAGTTTCTTGTATCAAGTCTTCAGCATCTTCTGAGTGGTGTGTCAATTTTAAAGCTAAAGATCTCAAAAACGACTGATGCTGTTGAATCTGATAACCAAACGTATCGGAAATAATCATAATGTCTTTGTTTAACAATTCGTTGCCAAAGATAAACAAAATACATTTCTAAACAATAAATTTGTTTAATATTTTTTACAAAACAATAAACAATAAAATTCTAACTAACTGATTTGGAGATGATTTTAGATTGTAGATCTTCACTTAAGGACCGAACATCTGTTGATATGTGTATTTGTGAACCATTGACGCGAGGCACCCAATTGTGTGTTCCAATCCCAGTCGCAAATACAGGTATACCATCAAGGCAGTTCGATAGTTCATGCCAATAGTTATCTCTGTTGTCGTTATCTGGACTAGTTGTCCAAATGGAGACAACCCCTTTCCACTTATTCTTATCTCGAAAAAGAGGTTTTATAAAATCTAATGGAACTGACTGGCCAAGGTATACTACGGCTTCACCATGCAGTTTAAGAATGAAATGAATATATAATAAACCAATCTCATGCATCTCTCTTTCGGGCAGATAAACTATGAAACCCGGATTATTTTTTGAAACTATTGTCGCCGGTAGCCTATCAAGTGCTGAATAAATTTTTTGCTTTATGAGATTGCTTGCAAAGTGCTCGTGAGCAACCCCTATTGCATCAGTTTGCCATAAAACTCCAAGTTGATAAATAAACCCACCTATGAGTTTTGAAAATGTTTCTTTCTCACCAACTTTATTTATGCTATCGTTTAAAATCTCTGTAAATAATGGCTCATCTAAATCTATTGTCGCACGAATTAATCTAGCAATTTGAGAGGGAAAGTGACTAGCAGACATAGCTAAATCCTGAACGGAATCATTCATTGCCTCGCCTGTTAGTTTGGCTACTTTGCTAATACGCCAGCCCTTATTAACCAGCACCGAAACGTTCAGCAATTTTTTTAGATCATCATCAGAATAGATACGAATATTTGTTTTGGTCCTCTTTGGCAGAATAATAGAATAACGCTGCTCCCAAATCCTTAGAGTATGAGCCTTGATACCAGTTAGATGCTCCAGATCTTTGATGCTGTAATTTGTCCTCACAACAGTTTTAACAGAAATAATAAAAATTTGTTCAGTCTCTAACATGTTACATTTGCATCGAAATTTGATTTATTGTGAAAACATCCGAGGAAATTCTACGCAGACGCACTTTTGGTATAGTATCTCACCCGGATGCAGGAAAAACAACATTAACTGAAAAGCTCCTTCTTTTTGGCGGAGCAATTCAAGAGGCTGGAGCAGTGAAAAGCAATAAAATAAAAAAAACTGCTACATCAGATTTTATGGAAATCGAAAAGCAGAGGGGTATTTCTGTTGCCACTTCTGTAATGGCATTTGAATACCTAGATAGACATATCAACATTTTAGATACCCCTGGCCACCAAGATTTTGCTGAAGATACCTTCCGTACCCTTACCGCTGTAGATTCAGCTATAGTAGTTGTAGACGTTGCTAAAGGAGTAGAAACTCAAACTGAAAAGCTTGTAAATGTTTGTAGGATGAGAAAAACTCCTATAATGGTGTTTATTAATAAACTTGATCGTGAAGGTAGAGATGGATTTGACCTATTAGACGAGATCGAATCGAAGTTAGCATTAAAACTTTGCCCTTTGTCATGGCCTGTTGGAATGGGATCTGAGTTTCAAGGAGTCTATAATATTTGGAATTCTAGCCTACTCCTTTATGAAGGAAGTAATAAACAAAAAATTGAAAAATCATTTTCGATAAATGATCTAAGTAGTTCAGATTTAGAAAATAAAATTGGAGAGAATGCCGCAAATAATCTTCGAGATGAAATCGAACTTATCAGAGGCGTATATCCGAAATTTGATAAAAAGGCATATCTAGAAGGCAATCTGTGCCCGGTATTCTTTGGTTCTGCACTCAATAATTTTGGAGTAAAAGAACTTTTAGATTGCTTTGTTGAAATTGCCCCTTCACCTCAACCTAAAATGTCTATTGAAAGGTTGGTCAATCCAAATGAAAATTTATTCAGTGGATTCGTTTTTAAAATCCATGCTAATATTGACCCTAATCATAGATCTAGAATAGCCTTTGTGAAAATTGTATCAGGTGAATTTAAAAGAAATAAAAACTATTTTCACGTTCGTGAAAAAAGACAATTAAAATTCTCCAGCCCCTTGACATTTTTAGCTAGCAAAAGAGCTATTGTAGAAACTGCATTCCCAGGGGATATAATCGGACTACCGGATACAGGTAATTTTAGAATAGGAGACAGCCTAACCTCTGGAGAAGAACTTAATTTTAAAGGAATACCGAGTTTCTCACCTGAACATTTTCGTTTCATCAACAATGCAGAGCCGCTAAAATCCAAACAATTAAATAAAGGAATTGACCAATTAATGGATGAAGGTGTTGCCCAACTCTTTACTCTTAAATCAAATGGGAGAAAAATAATTGGAACCGTTGGAGCTCTTCAATATGAGGTCATTCAATACAGATTAGAACATGAATATGGAGCAAAGTGCAGTTATGAGAATTATAACGCCCACAAAGCGTTGTGGGTTGAGTCAAAGAGCCAAAAACAACTTGAAGAGTTTTTAAAATTCAAATCAAGATATACAGCGGAAGATAAATTTGGTAGGGTAGTTTTTTTTGCAGACTCTTCGTTTGGACTTCAGATGTCAGTTGAAAAATTCGACAAACTTATTTTTCACGAAAAATCCGAGTATTAAAATCACTCTCCATCCATAAATTGATCTAAAACATCCTGACTAACTCCAGTCATGCTAAAACCACCATCATGAAAAAGGTTTTGCATAGTTACCCGCCTTGTTAAATCTGAGAATAATGTGATGCAATAATTTGCGCAATCTTCGGCAGTTGCATTACCTAAAGGGCTCATTTTTTCGGCGAAATTTAAAAATCCCATAAAGCCTTTCACACCACTACCTGCAGTGGTAATAGTTGGAGATTGAGATATTGTATTCACACGAACATTTTTCTTTAAACCATAATGATAGCCAAAACTCCTAGCAATAGATTCCAAATATGATTTATTTTCAGCCATATCATTATAGTCTGGAAATGTTCTTTGCGCAGCCATATAAGTTAATCCCAAAACAGAACCCCATTCATTTATAGCATCCATTTTGTAAGCTGTTTGCAGGAGTTTGTGAAAACTAACAGCAGAAACATCCCAACCTTTATTCAAGAAATCATAATTTAAATCAGTGTAAGGCCTATTCTTTCTCACATTAACCGACATTCCTATGCTGTGTAGAATGAAATCAACCTTTCCATTAAAATGATCTAAAGATTTATCAAGCAAATTTTGCAGATCTTCTAAACTTGTTGCATCAGCAGATATTACAGGAGCATCAATTGCATCCGCCAAGGAATTAATTTCGCCAAGACGCATTGCCATTGGGGCGTTAGTTAAAACTATTTTTGCACCAGCTGCATGGCAATGCTCTGCAACTTTCCAAGCAATAGATTCGCTATTCAGGGCACCAAAAATTATTCCATTTTTACCTTCTAATAAAGTCTTCATAAGTTTTTTTTTAATTACAAATTTCGTTTAATTTTTTAAAAGAAATTTAGCTTGAGCTAATGCCGCTTCTGACATGCTTTTTCCAGCTAAAAGCCTGGCTACCTCCTCTACTCGATCTTTTCCCTCTAAGCTTATTAAGCCGGTTCTTGAGCTACCTCTATCTACGTACTTATCAACCTTCCAATGATTGCTTCCTGCAGCTGCAACTTGAGGAAGATGAGTAATAGCTATCACTTGAGAGTATTTCCCCATACTACGAAACATTTCCGCCACCTTCGCTGCTGTACTTCCAGATACACCGCTGTCGATTTCATCAAAAAGTATAGTTTCTAAACCCTTACCTCGAACGAATAAACTCTTTAAAGCAAGCATTAATCTATTTCTTTCACCACCACTTGCAACTTTCTCAACAGGTTGCATTTGTTGATCAGCGTTTGCTGAAAACAATAGAGAATATTTGAAAGTTCCATATACCGCAGGATCATCAAGAGACTTACTTAGGATTGAGAACATTGTTTTCTCCATATTTAAATCACCTAAAGCTAACTTAACCATATTTTCTATCTCTAAAAATAAATTTGACCTTTTTACATGAAGGATATTTCCTGCTTGAGTCAATTTGATTTTCGTTGTATCTAGTTTCTCTTTTAATTTGATCTTCATGGATTTCTGTTGCTCATAGAGTTCAAGCTTTTCAACCCATTGACCTCGAATTTTGAGTAGTTCCTTTAAAGAACTAACTCTATGTTTTCTCAATAACTGTTCAATTAAACTCAATCTATCTTCGATAACAGATAATCTCTCTGGATTAGACTCAATCTTCTCAGATAACCTCTCCAATTGATGCATAACTGATTGAAACAAATCTTGAACTGCCCCTGATTCTTCTCTCAAAGAATCAAAAAACTTGGATCTTTGCTTTAAACTTTCAAACATTGATACCCAATGCGATAAATCATCATTTAATCCAGGACTGGCATCTGTTTTCTGTCTGATTTCGTTGATCAAAATCTGAATATCTTCAGAACCTGATAATGTATTCAACTCTTCACGCAAATTCTCTTCTTCATCTGCGTAGAGATTTGCAGAATCAACTTCATCCAATACAAACGAAATATAACTTGGATCAAAGTCATTTCCTAAATTTTCTTCAAGTTTGATTAAATCTGCATCGGATTTTTTAAATTCTTTCCGAGCTGAATCGAATGAATCACGAGAAACTTGAAGATCCCCATAATTGTCCAAGAAATCCGCGATAAATTTGGGATCCTTAAAGAATGTCGTATCTCTCTGACTATGAATGTCAATCAGCTCCTCAGAAAGTCGTTTTAAATCATCTAATCTTACAGGACTATCATTAATAAAAGCTCTTGACTTTCCATTTTGGGAAATTTCTCTACGAAGCGTACTTTCTTCAAGGAAATCCCAATCTTCTTGATTAAAGCGATCCTCCCATTTTTTTGGGTCCAAAATAAATTGGGCCTCAACTATACATTTTCTACCATCCAGAGCTAACTTTTTTAGATCAGCCCTTCCCCCTAGAGCTAATTGCAGAGCTCCCAATAAAATTGATTTACCTGCTCCTGTTTCGCCTGTAACCACAGTGAAACCTGGCTCAATAGTCTGATTAAGAGTTTCTATTAAGGCGAAATTTTGAATGTAAAGACTCCTGAGCATAATGGGTGAAATTACTTTAAAGTCATTTAACGACCCATATTTAAATAATTACTAGAATTAGAAGGGTCCATGGCCTGAAGATTTTTTATTAATTCTTCAGATTGATAATTTGGACCTCCACTGTAAACCTGGCGAATCTCATTGGATTTCGCATCGAAAAACCAACGCAACAGAAAACTATTAGGTTGCTTATCATAAATCAATTTTAGTCGTGTCAGCGTTGAGCTCATTAATTCTTTCGCTGCCATTTGCTGAGCTGGATCGAATAACTTATCCATTCCCAGTCTGTGATAATCATACCAAACAGACATGAAATCAGAATTAGCAGGATTCATTATATCTTCAATTATCCAATGACGGTTAAGGTTGTTTTTAAACCTATCCCATCCACCACCCGCTCCCGCTGATGCAGCATTAGCTGCAATAACCTGAGCTTGCGAAAAGTAAGTGTTTTGTTTTGAACTAAAAGAGGAAGCGTCTAACCCAAGAGCAACGTAACAATAAAAAGAAACGATCGATGTTAGATTACTTGAGTGCCTTCCAATATTGAACTCCAAGACGGTATTTGATCGATAATTAAAAGTTAAATCCCCATCCTGAATTAAAAGTGTTGGAGATAAATAGTCAGACATGTAGACTGGACGAGCAAATTGAAGCTGCAAATTTCCAGACATGTTGGCAGAGCTGGGATCATAGTTAGTTATTGTAAACACCATAGAACCCCTTATTTTCTCACTTTCTTCGTAAGAAATTTGAGTCCACGCCTGCTGATTTATGAAATTCCTTAGGGCTGTCTCTAAATCACTAAATATTTGCCGATCATTAGTTTGAACACTTGGAGCTTGAACCTTAATATCAACCATGAATTCCTGAGCGACCAAGTCACCCAAAAAAACCATCGTTAATAATAATGAATATAAAATTCTCATGCTTTCCAGTGCTTTTTTATCCAATTTAAAAGCTCTATTGCCATTACCTCTTTTGATTGAAGTGGCCAGGCCTCATTTCCCTCTTTTGAAACTAAGGTTACTTCATTCGTCTCTGAATTCATTCCAGTTCTTTTCTGATTTGCGTAATTTAATACAATCGCATCAGCTTTTTTTAAGTTTAGCTTACGAAATGCCTCCTCTTCACCATTACGAGTTTCCAATGCAAAACCAAGGACGTATTGACCATCAATCTTTTTTTCTCCAACTTCCGATAGTATATCTGGATTTAATTCATATCTGATAGAGTCGAGAGCACCATCTGACTTTTTTATTTTTTGTTTGGAACTATGCTTTGGACGATAATCCGAAACTGCAGCTGCACCAATGTATATATGTGAATTTGACCAAACACTCATCACTTCATCTCTCATCTCTAATGCCGTTACAATAGGTTTATACGTAACATTCTCCATACCAGAAAGATGGTACTGGGAAGGTCCATAAACCCATGTAACAATTGCACCCCTGTCAACAAGAGCCCTTAATAATGCAATACCTGTTTGTCCAGAGGAGCTATTACTTAAAAATCTCACAGGATCAATTGCTTCCCTAGTCGGACCGGAAGTTAAAACAACTTTTTTCTGATGCCAGAATTCATCTCTGAGTAAATAAGAACGAATAGCAAAATACATTTGATTCGGCTCGGCCATTCTCCCAGGCCCTACTAAACCACTAGCCAAATCTCCAAAAGGAGAGGGGAGAACTGTATGTCCCCAATTATTTAACAGATTTAAATTACCCTGATTAGCTTGATTTTTAAACATGTCGAGATCCATTGCTGGAGCCCAGAATATTTTTGATTTAGAAGATAAAAGAGTTGCAAGTAATAAATTATCACAAATACCATTCACATATTTTCCGATAGTATTTGATGTGGCTGGAGCTATCAAAATAACATCTGCCCATTCTGCCAAATTAACATGATTATTCCAAGACAACTTACCTGAAATATCTGTCACAAAATCCATCTCCACCGGATTTTCAGAGAGAGTTGCGAGCACCAAAGGGCTGACGAATTCGATAGCACTTTGAGACATAACGACACGAACCTCTGCTTCCGCTTTTCGCAGTTGTCTTAAAAGTAATGGGATTTTATAGGCTGCAATACCGCCTGCAATACCTAGAAGTACATGCTTACCCCTTAGGGTGCTCATGCATCAGTATTATCTTGCTCAGGATAACGATTGTAAATTTTACCGTCTAGCCATTCGTGAACAGCCATAGCATGCGGCTTTGGGATCGCCTCGTACTGTTTAGAAAATTCGATTTGCTCACGATTCTCAAAAACTTCTTCCAATGAATCCGTAGCAGAACGAAAATCTTCTAATTTTTCATTAATCTCGGCACGAATACCTTCATTGATCTGCTCGGCACGTCGAGAAACAATAGAAATAGACTCGTAAATGTTATTTGTGTCACGATCCAACTCATTAAAATCTAGAGTCTCAGTAGTCTTACTTGCGAGTAAATGATTCTTATCCATGGTCTTTCAAAATTTGAGATGCGAAATTACGATTCTTTTTCTAAAAATGATTGTCAGTTTTGAGAAATGTATTTTTCTGAAAAAGCCTGTATTTTTTTATAGGTAGATTCAACTTCCTTTAGCAAAATACTTTCTGGAAAAGCATCACTAAATTCCAGATATGCTGTTGCAGCCTCTTTATAACGATCACTTTCACGATTTTCAATCGAATTTTTTGCCAACTCATATGCTGACTTAAATCTGAGCATCATTGCCTGCTCCCTAAAAGGAGAATCGGGGTATTCACTCAGCATCACGTTAAAAGACGTTACGGCACTTGAGAATTGCTCGCGATGAAAATAACCCTTTGCGATATCAAATGATTTCTTCTCCAATCGTTCCCGCAAATCATCAATTAAATTATTGCACTCTAAAGATCTTTTTGTTTCTGGGTG